>NZ_JBALEQ010000145.1:0-1911 GCF_036917775.1 Nostoc sp. | reverse complement strand
AGCGCTCCTTTTTAGGTTTGTTAACTTATTGCTCTGTTATTCTCAAACTGCATTGCTTTTGAGGGGTAAGACCCCCTATTCGCCAACAGCATCCTCAAAGAAGTCGGGGATCTAAGTCTCTCGATTTTCACAACTCATTCGGGATTGCTATATTACAACACCTGCTTGAAGAAAGTCACTAAATCCTCAATGTTGGGTGTGTGAAGTAAATCTATTACTTCTGTAGCTTTTTCAGAAGGTATATAGTCATCTGGTACACCGATAATTGTAGTTCCCAAGTTTTGGGCGAGATGATACCAAAAAGCCAATTTATCATCAACGTTCATTGAAGCGTACTCTTCAGTAGGAATTGCTGTTTGTCCTATTTCATCTTGGTTTAGCAACTGACGCAAAGCAAACAACTGTTCCGCCTGTGGCAGGTTTTGAATTTGTGCAACTAAATTTGCAGTGTTTTCATTTGGTACATTATTGAGACACAGCGACGGAATTTCATCACAAATTTCAGTATAAAGTAAGGCTAAGACAGTCAAGCGATCGTCTGCATCCAAACGCTGAAATTTTGATACGCTTTGTTCTAAAAAGTTGACGTTTGTAGAAGTCATAAGTACCTCAAAGTAATTAACAACTTAATTAACTCAAAAATTTTAAGTGAAAATTATAATTTTGCTTGGAACCAGTTATACTATGGCTTTACTAATCAACATAAGTAGAAATGATTGATTTTAAGCTTTTAATTTTAAACGAAAAACTATACAAAGATAGATATTAATGCAAAAAAACGTATTTAACCCAACCAAAAGATAGATTAATTTCAATATAATTCTTTTAATATATTGACTACAAAATAAAGGGCATTAGGACTGTAGAGTGCAACTGACCTCATGAAATAAATGCTCACAAGGTAAGAGTTTTATTTTTACTCTGTGTTTATTTATCAAGAAAAAATGAACCCGCCAGTCATTAAAGTTTTAATTTATATTAAGTGACTGGCAGATATAGAAAACTTTAAGAAGAGAGGTATAGATAGATGTTTGTACAGGACTCTACAAGTAAATAAACTTCCTATAACAACCGTCTTATCCTCATTTAGAGGCTAAATAGATAACCTCAAGCAGCCTAAAAAATTAAAAACTACTAAATTCCAGCACCTGCTTTTGCTTCAGCACCCATTGGCGACACATAATCACGGAAAAGAGTAATCTGTTGCTCAAAGCCTAATCCTTGAATTCTACCAAATAACGCTTTAGATTCTGAAGGTAGTTCATAGTCAGAAGGTACAGGAATGATAGTGCCATTATCCATACCTTGAGATAATCGATACCAAAATAGTAGCTTGGTAGTATCACCCAAAGAACCATATTCACGAGAAATTTGGGTATCCACTTTATTAATCAAGTCACGCTGAACTTGTAATTGTTGTTCGTGAGATAATTCCTTAACTTGATTAAACAAACCTTCGGCGATTTCTGGAGAAACAGTGCTAGCACCAGGAGCCGCTGGTGTAATTGAGCCACCCATTTCTTTGTAAATGAACCAAAACAAAGCCAGTTGTTGATCCACATCCAACTGTTGCCAAGCCTGAACGTGTTCCCGAATAGTTGGATCGCTAGTTTGTGTGTATGTCATTATGAACTCCAATTGGAATTTATGAGTGCTATTAACAACGTTATCAAATGTATATTTAACGTTTTACCCCACTGAAGACATAGGTATTAAAATCAGAAAGAAGAATAATTATAAACAAAACATAAATCGGGGAAAGTATAGTCTCACTTTAGAAGGAATAATTAAACTTAGATGCAAATGCAATATAAAACGTAATCGACCACGGGGCGATCGCAAATTACAAGAAAGTAAAACCCATTGACATCAAAGAGTTAGAGTTCAAAAGAAGCAGACACCAAACTAATT
>NZ_JBALEQ010000144.1:0-95092 GCF_036917775.1 Nostoc sp. | reverse complement strand
TTAATACCTAAGATTATTCATACTTTTGCTAAGTCTCTGATTAACTCAGCCCTGCTGGGTCATTTTGCATGGCTTAGTCTAAACTCCAGTTAGAATTAGAGTCTAGTAAAAATTACCGGCTCTTGCGTTGGTTTTATGTTACAGCATTAAAATAGCCGTTTTATAGAAAGGCTCAAAAATTTAAAATCTAGTCATAGCAAGGAACATAGGCTTTGATTAGATTTTATTTATTATTCGACTCCATAAAAGGAACTGAAGAGCCAAATTACCTTTCAGAAGTCCCATTTGCATAAACTTCTGTTTTTGGAATACTTACCAAGATAGTTTGCTGCGGCGAAAAGCTAATCTCGTAAGTCTCATTCCCAAGTAACACCTGGAATTTCATCGACTTCTCTTTGTCTACAACTGCTTTTACAGCTTTGTTGCTCTCCAAAGAGGAGCTTTCCCCAGACTGCTGTAGGCTAGAGTATTGGTTTGCTTTTGCCCCCTTCTTTCCAGAGGAAAATCCCAGATTCCCGACTTTTTCTTCTTTGTTGTCAACAGGTAACAGGGAGATATCAATCAAGGGTAAGGTAATCTTTAGTGTCGTACCTTGATGAAGTCCGGTACTCTCAATAGTAATGCTACCTCCCATAAGTTCGATTAAGTTTCGTGAAATTGCGAGTCCGAGTCCAGTCCCTTCAAACTGACGCGCAGTTGTGCCATTCACCATCACAAAGGGGCGAAATAGTTTGTGCTGTTGATTGGGATCAATGCCAATACCTGTATCTTTAACTATTACCACTACTTGAGATTTACCATTACTAGATTGAATTTCAGTAGCAATGGTGATGCTTCCTGTGTCGGTGAACTTAGTAGCGTTGCCAATAACATTAATCAGCACCTGCTTTAGTTTTGCCGTGTCTGCCTTAATTGGTATCGGTTGAGGTTCTAACTCGCATTTCAATTGCAAGCCCTTTTGTTGAACATTAACTGATTGTAAATTAATCACCTCTAGCAATATTTGTCGGAGATCAAGAGGTGTGATAACTACAGAGAGCTTACCCGCTTCGATTTTAGAAATGTCGAGTAAATCATTAATAATATTTAGCAAATGAATCGTTGTTTCATTGGCACGTTTGAGGAATTCCATTTCTTCTTCCCGGCTATCACATAAGCCATCTTCAACCACACGAATGCAGTTAATAATAGTATGTAATGGGTTTCTCAATTCATGGGAAGTCGTAGCCAAAAATTGGCTTTTAATCTGGTTAGCGTTTTTTGCTTCTTTCCAAGCTATTTCTAATTCTTCTGCCCCAGCTTTGAGCCGTTCTACCATTTGGTCTAATGCTTGGGCCAGTTGATTGAATTCCCGAATTTGGAAATTGTGGGGAACTGGTTGTGCAGCGTGGTGAGAGTGAATATTGAGAGCGTAGTCTCGTAATTCTTCTACAGGACGTGCCAAGTAAGGAGCTAAATATAGGGATGCTAACAAACTTGCACCAATCGAACCAACGGTCAAAACAATAAGAATTAGTTTAATTTCTTCTAAACCAAAAAGTGCATTATCGACACTAGTAACAGCTAAGACTATCCATTTTTGCTGCTGCTCTTGGGTGAGTGGATTGGCAATAGCTGTATAACCAGCTACTAATTCGTTTCCCTCTTTAAAAGACAGATCTATCGAATCATTTCGTCCTGCAAGTGCATTTTTAATTATGCTCTTGAGTTGGGAAGCATTTGGATGTTGATCAATCTTACTTCCCACCCAGTCTGCAAATGGATGTGCCAAAATTGTCCCATCTTCAGCAATCACTACCATAGCGCCTGTAAGCGATCCCGGTGGATTTCTGGTTTGTTGGTACAATGCAGACTGAATACTTAAGCTATAAACTAAATTTTTTCGCTTATCGAAGACTGGTGCAGATAAAACTAATTGTAATTGATTTTGTGCGTTTCTTTTTCCAGTCATTCCTGCCTTTGGCGGGAAGATTTTTTTGACATCAATTCCATCACTAGGCAGAGAGAATGTTAATTCTCCAATTGCTTGATCTCCACAGCTACTGGCAATTATTTTTTGATTTAGGAGATCCGTTAATTGGATGCACTCAATATTGGCTGGCAGTTGTTGTTTTAGCTGCGTGAGAATTTCTTGCTCTTGGATAGGCGAACCCGACGGAATGACCGTTGTTTTACTTACACTCAGCAAATTAGCTTTTAAGATTGCGATCGCATCGCCAATTCTCTCTCCTTTACTAATGGCGCTTTCTGTTAAATTTTGACGCGCAGTTGCCAATATGCTAGAACGTGCCTTGTTCAAGGCCACAATCTCGCCTACAAGTAAAACTGGAACGAACAGCAGCAATATTCTCGTTACTAAAATTCGACGAAAGGAAGATTGACGGGAATTAGTCATCGAGTGTCTCACTTTGCATCTGCAAACCACAACAGCAAAGATATGTAATTAGACTGGCTAGATGAGACATTTTATTAAATTATCACAATTTTATTTTCAATGTTTAAAAATAACAAATTGCTATCTTTTAAAAAGAAACGTGGTATACCAAAACTCATATATGCTAGATTTAAAAGTGGTTTGTGTTGCATATAAATACAGTGGTAAAATTGTAAATAAATTACTTGCAGGCATTGATTTTTTTTGAGAATATACATACAAAGAAAGAAAATATTCCAACTATCAAATCAATTTAATGTTGCAACATCGTCCTCATACTACAGTTGTTTTAGCAATGAGTGCAGATGGCAAGATAGCAGATTTTAGGCGATCGCCTGCTCGGTTTGGCTCAAGGGTTGATAAAGCACATCTAGAAAAACAAATCGCTGCCTCTGATGCGGTTTTATTCGGTGCTGGTACTCTCCGGGCTTATGGAACGACACTTACTGTATCAGATCCAAGTCTAGTGCGACTTCGGGTACAAGAAGGGAAGCCTCCGCAGCCAGTTCATATAGTGATTACACACTCTGGAAACCTCAATCCGGAAATTAACTTTTTTAAGCAACCAGTTAGACGTTGGCTACTCACGACAGCACTAGGAACACTTTCATGGAAAAGACGTTGTTTACAGACGCTTCCTTCAACTCTGGGAACCAGAACACAAGAGTGTCCTCCAGAATTTGAGCAGATTCTGGTTTTTGAAACACCAACGCGAGAAATTGACATTCCCGCAGCTTTGAAGCATCTAGCCAATATAGATATAACACGGTTGGTGGTTTTGGGTGGAGGTGAATTAGTCGCTGCCCTGCTGGGCTTAGATTTAATTGATGAATTATGGCTAACCGTCTGTCCCCTGATTTTAGGTGGTAGTACTGCCCCCACACCTGTAGAAGGGAAAGGTTTTTTACCCGATTTAGCTCCCAAGTTGCAACTTTTAGAAGTTCATACTGTTGAGCAAGAAGTGTTTTTGCACTATCGCCTGCAACAACCAACAGATTAGATTACGCTAAGTTAAGTTATTAGGCATTGGGAATTGGGAAGAGGACTTGGGGACAAGGAGAATTGGGGACAAGGGGAAAGACTTGTTTCAAGTTCTCACCTCTTGTTCCCTTGTCCCCCTCCCTGCCCCTTGCCCCCTGCTCCCTGCCCCCCTGCTCCCCTGCTCCCCTGAGATGGTAGAACAACTTAAGCCTCGCTATTCTGTCATTTGGACGAACAAAATCGCTGAAGTATCGCAAAATGCCTGGAATGCTTTAGCAATGCCACTCAAAACGCCATTTTTAGAATGGGAGTGGCTAAATAATCTCGAAACCTCCCAAAGTGCTACTGCTAAAACTGGTTGGTTGCCAAATCACTTGACATTGTGGCGGGATAGAACGCTGATTGCGGCTGCACCACTTTATCTCAAAGGACATAGTTCTGGTGAATTTGTATTTGATCACCAATGGGCAGAGTTAGCCGATCGCATCGGAGTTCAATATTACCCAAAATTGCTGGGCATGACACCATTTACCCCAGCTGAAGGTTATCGTTTTTTAATCGCCCCAGGAGAAGATGAAGACGAAATCACCGCGATGATGGTGCATGAAATTGACACTTTCTGCTCCAAAAATCGGATTTCTGGATGTCATTTTCTCTACGTTGATCCCCAATGGCGGCCGATGCTGGAACGGCATGGTTTTACAACTTGGTTGCACCACAGCTACGTCTGGGAAAATGCTGGCTTTAAAACTTTTGATGACTACTTGAAAGTCTTTAACGCCAATCAACGCCGCAATATCAAGCGGGAACGTAAAGCTGTAGAGAAAGCTGGTTTAAGATTGCAACCTCTGAGTGGTGATGAAATTCCCTACTCTTTATTTCCTTCGATGTACCAGTTTTATGCTGACACCTGTGATAAATTTGGCTGGTGGGGTAGCAAGTATCTCACCCAGAGGTTTTTTGAGCAGCTACACAATGATTATCGCCATCGAGTCTTGTTTGTCGCGGCATATAGCGAAGAAGATAATTCTCATCCTTTAGGAATGTCCTTTTGTTTGTTTAAAGGTGACAAACTCTATGGACGCTATTGGGGAAGTTTTCAAGAAATAGATTGCTTACATTTTGATGCTTGCTATTATGCGCCTATTGAGTGGGCGATCGCTAACGGAATCCAAATTTTTGATCCTGGCGCGGGTGGCCGCCACAAAAAACGGCGTGGTTTCCCTGCTATGCCTAATCATAGTCTGCACCGCTTTTACAACAATCGTTTAGGGCAAATTATCCGTCCCTATATTAAGGAAGTGAATCAACTCGAACAGCAGGAGATTGAGGCGATTAATGCAGAGTTGCCATTTAGTAACCGGGATTCTTAAAAGTTTGCCAAGGCAGAGGGTGAACGACGAATTACACTTAATATAGAGTGTAAAAACCCTGAAAAAAGAAAATTTCTTTTTATAATGCTTATGGATTTAATAGTTGAAGATTTAGCCGCAATTGATGATAAACTTTCCCAGCGTCATATTGACCTCGATCCCGGTGGATATTTCATTATTTACTTAGATCGAGACGCGGGGTTAATTTATGCCAAGCATTTCACAAACGTAATTGACGATCGCGGTTTAGCTGTCGATCCCGAAACGGGGAAGGTAATTCCGGCACGAGGAAAGGTAGAACGAACTTACACAACGGTTTTTAGTGCGAGGACGGCTAAAGAACTTTGCGTGAAGATTTTTGAAGAAACTCAGCCCTTGCCTGTAACTCAATTAAATCATGCGGCTTATTTGGGTCGAGAATTTGTTCGGGCTGAGGTGGCTTTAGTAAAAGGGCTAGAGTATGTTCAGGATTAAGCCAATTTTAGATTTTAGATTTTAGATTTTTCTTCAATCCAAAATTCAAAATCTAAAATTGAACAACTCTGTCATTACCCATCAGATGATGGCTGATTTATCTGATAAATGTAGTAAGTCGCCATTGGGATGACGGTGGCGGCAATTAACAATCCTACTACCCAAGCAGTAGCGTTACCTTGGTTGGTTTCTTCTGCTTTCTTGTAAGTACCTTCTACCTGTACATTGTCAGTAACTTGGGGTGGCCCCGGATCGGCTTTACCGGAGAGGACGGCAACAAGGCGATCGCTAGCATCTAGAAATGCCTGATTGTATTTGTTACCATTGCGTAACGGCACACTTACTGTCTCTGTAGCGACACTCTCGGCAATAGCGTCAGTGAGTAAAGGTTTAACTTCATCCCCAGTAATAATGGAAGTACCATTGGTAACTGTGTCAATAACCAATAAAGTTTGATTTGCTTGGGCTTCTTTTGTCGGAAACCATTTTTCAAACAACTCTTTGGTAAAGCTTTCTGGTGTTTCACCGTAGTCAAGGCGGCGAACAGTCACAATTCTGACTTGCTTATTTGTTTGTTTTGCCAAATCCTCGAAAGCACTGCTAATCTTACCTTCGTTCAGACGGCTGATAACCTCACCTTGATCCAAAACCCAGGTGTCTGCTGTGAGGCTGGGTAATTGATACACACCTGTGGCTAGAGCAGGTGCAGCAAACAGCGAGGCTGTTAAAATAACCGTCACCAATGTTAAAACCAGCCGGATGAGGTGTTTTTGACTACTAAATATTTGTTTGAGGAGCTGTTTCATCGTGTGATCCCTAAGACAGACTTGCACCAAAAATACTACAGAACTAGTACAAAAATCACCTCGTTCGCGGTTTTCTCCGGGATCAAGTTTTTGCTACTACCAGCAGATAGATATTTTACGGGATTTTTTGATTGCACAAACTTGTGACGATCGCGGTTGCAAGCACTAAAGCTAACAAGAAATACCGCCCATTTTGGGAATTAACCCAAATACTTAGGGCGGAATTTGCAAACCATCTAGAAATGATATCGTATAATTAATATTTTTGGCAGAAAGAAGTATAAGTTTTCATATATGCAAGTTGCTTGTCCTGCCATACCCTTTTATGGGTTATGTGTGCAATTTTTCTGGTATTTTGGCTAAATCTAAAATAATATATACATGAGCATAATTTTAACTAACGACGATGGGATTGATGCCCCCGGTATAAAAGCTCTGATTAAAGCTGTAAACGGTAAAGATTTTATCATCGCGGCTCCTGCCGATCATCAGTCTGGCTGTGGACATCAAGTAACTACCACTCGCGCCATCAACCTTCAGCGACGTTCTGAGACTGAATATGCGATCGCAGGCACTCCTGCCGATTGTGTGAGAATTGCATTAACACAAATTGACGCAGATGTCAAATGTGTGCTTTCAGGTATCAATGCTGGGGGCAACTTGGGAGTCGATGTCTACATTTCTGGTACAGTGGCTGCTGTGCGGGAAGCCGCAATGCACGGTATTCCCGGAATTGCTATTTCCCACTATCGCAAAGCCAAGCAGAATTTTGATTGGGATCTGGCTGCCGAATTGACAACTGAAGTTTTAGCTGACTTACTCAAGCGTCCCCTAGAACCGGGAAGCTTTTGGAATGTGAACTTGCCGAATCTGCAACCAGGAGAACCACATCCTGAAATAGTCTTTTGCCAAGCCTGTAGCAGACCTTTGCCTGTCAACTATCGAATTGAAGGCGATGATTTTTATTATGTAGGAGAATATGGCAAACGCGATCGCACCCCTGGTAGTGATGTGGATGTATGTTTTTCCGGCAATATTGCGGTAACTCAGTTAAGGGTTTGAAACTTTGACACTCTCAGGTTTAAAGATGCTAAGATTCTTGGTTTTTCCAAACAGTATTAGCCAAGTTTGGGGGTTTAATTCCCCTACCTTTACAGACAGTACATTTTGATGCCTAATTAAAATCTCCCTTACAAAACATAATTACGAATTACGTACAGCCCCTTTGGGCATGAAAACAGCGTAGCGGGGCGTAGCCCATTACGAATTACGAATTATTTTAACTTCCCCTCTTCTCTTGGCGTTCTTTGAGTTTTAGCAGAATTTCTGCGTGCATCTCGCGGGTAATCGGGTAAAAATACGTTAAAACTAAGCCACAAAGCAAACAAACGGTAGGTATGGGGCCAACAGCAATACGAATAGCAAACAGTGCCGATTCTGGTTGGATGGGTAGTGGACTTCCGGCTACGGATTCTTTGAAACCCGATACTTGCAAAGCATTTCCCACTAAAAATAGTCCGAAAGCTAAACCAAATTTTTGTAGCAAAACCATGAATCCATAAAAAATGCCTTCTCTGCGCTGTCCCGTTTGCAGTTCATCTAATTCAATCACATCTGGAATCATCGACCAGGGAATTAGATAAGCTGTGGATACACCAATCCCTGCCATAACAGCCATTACATACATCAAAACTATTTGACCAGGCTGTAAGAAAAATAGTCCTATCGCTGCTAAAATCCACAAACTCATTCCCATAAAATAAACAATTTTTTTCCCAATTTTTTTACTTAACGCTCCCCAGACAAATAACATCAGCAGAGCAGTTCCTTGCACTGCAATCAAGACTATGGGCACATCTGATTCTTCTTTGAGACCCATATAATTGACTACAAAATAGGGAATAATGCTGGCTGTTATCTGCACACCTAGCCAAGAAAAAAGATATATACCAATAACAAATAGAAAAGGTCGGTTGCTGAAGACTATTTTTAGCTGTTCGCCGAAGGGGAGAGATGCAGGTTCCTCGGTTTGGATGCGTTTAGCCTCAAAAGCCAAGATGCGATCGCGGACTCCAAAAACGCACCAATATAATCCTAAAATCGAAATTACAGTACAAATTCCCGCTAAAACCAGATATCGTTGTTGGCGATCGGCAATCTGCGAAAAAACAATTCCTGTTAAAATCAA
This sequence comes from Nostoc sp., assembly GCF_036917775.1. Classification (GTDB taxonomy): domain Bacteria; phylum Cyanobacteriota; class Cyanobacteriia; order Cyanobacteriales; family Nostocaceae; genus Nostoc. The sequence continues at coordinate 86,836 of NZ_JBALEQ010000144.1, read as the reverse complement.
TGACAGAATGCTGCCACCAATGGAAAATGTAAAGCGATAGCTGTTAAGGCTGGTGCGTTCGTCGTAATCTTGAGTTAGTTCTGGAGTCATCGCCGTATAAGGCAAATTCACAACCGTGTAAAATGCTTGAGATATCACCCCAATCGCTACGTAATACCAGAATAGCGGCCAAATATTATCACTCTTATTTGCACTAAATTGCGGTACAATCCATTGCAAGAAAAAGAAAATTCCAAAGGGGATTGCTCCATAAAACATCCAAGGAAGACGACGGCCCCAACGGCGAGATTTCGTTTTATCAGTCAGAAACCCGACAAGCGGATCGTTTACTCCATCCCAGATTTTGCCAATCATCAAAATAGTGCCAGCTAAACCCGCAGGGATACCAGCGACACTCGTAAAGAAAATCAGCAGATAAAAAACGGAGATATTTGCAGTAATTGCTGGCCCTAAATCCCCTGCACCATAAGCCAGCTTTGTTTTTAAATCGAGTTTTTCACTAAGAATATCTCGTTGGGCATCGCCATCAGCAGCAGAATCTTTCATAATAACTTGCGCTCATACTAAAATAAAAAGTTTGCGATTGTTTTCAATACTAGCCATCTACCACTCCCGTTAGACTTATGCCAGACCTTTATGTTTCTTGGTCAGATTATTACCAAAAAATTGAACAACTGGCTATCCAGATTTATCAATCCGGTTGGGAATTTAACCAGATTATCTGTCTTGCCAGAGGAGGATTAAGAGTTGGAGATATTCTCTCCCGGATATATCAGCAACCACTGGCAATCTTAGCAACCTCATCTTACAGTGGCGCTGGTAAGCAAGAAAGAAGTAATTTAATTTTCTCCCGCCACTTGACAATGACTGCCGAAAAGTTAGGTTCGCGCATTCTTTTAGTAGATGACTTAGTAGACTCTGGTATCACACTCCAACAGACTATACCTTGGCTCAAGCAAAATAGTGATTCCCCAATTGAGGAAATTTGCACCGCCGTTCTTTGGTATAAAGCCTGTTCAGTTATAACACCCGATTATTATGTCGATTACTTGGCTGACAACCCCTGGATTCACCAACCCTTTGAACACTACGAGCAGATGAACCCCGCAGAACTTGCGGCTAAGGTCAGTCCATGTTTATAAATACTTAGTACAACACAGCGTAAATCCAGCTACCATCTCAATTAACAAGACTTGGGGCTTGAGCAACTTGTTAAAGGTAGGTAAACTTCCGTTACCATTAGTAGTCTATCAAGCCAACTTTCCTTAGTACGAAGATATTAGTTGGACAGCAGTTTGAAAAAGGTTGAGTAAACTACTTACTGTTTAAGTAAGTTTTAGCAACCAGAATGTTACGATATAATTTGAGAAATAGGTACCGATCTGGAATTAATTTATCGAAGCAATGCACCTCAGATAAAAACAGTGAGATATGCTTTCTTCGATAGAGATAACATTGGTAACACGATAGGAAAGTTACTGAATAACGTTAATTTATCTTATGAACAAAAACTGATGATGAAGCTACTTACAGATAAACAACTGCTTGCCTACGTAACACAACAAAAACCTATCATTAATGGTATAGAACAACCTATAGATTGGTATAGTGAAAAATCACCTATTCAAGCTACATCGATTGATCTGCATATCGGAGATATTTTTATTCCAGATTGTAAAAAAGAAGATTATGGTAGTGAGTTAAATCCTAAGTCACAACATATTTTAAGAGCTGGACACACAGCAGTTGTATCTACTCTGGAAGAACTTTGTTTACCTAATAATCTAGCTGCTATCGGTTTTCCACCTTCACGTGTTTCTTTTCAAGGAATTCTTATGACAAACCCTGGACATATTGATCCAGGTTACTCTGGTCGATTGCGTTTTACTATTATTAATATGGGGAGCCAAGACTATGTTTTAGAAAAACATAAGCCGATTGTTACTTTACTAATATTTGAATTATCTGACACAGTACAGAAAGATTGGTTTCAGCGTCATGGTAGTAGCGCACAGCCTCCTACTCAAGAAGCTATTGATCGACTCTCTGCCGATTTTCTAGATATTAACAGACGGGCTACAGAGATAACAAACAATATGTTAACTAAAGCACCGTTATACTCGGCGTTTGCAACATTAGTAGTGGGCGCGATCGTTTCTTTTTTTTCGTACTTTTTTACGCCTGGATGGAGAGAACCGCTCAGTGATCTTAGGAAAGATATGGAGCTAATGAAGGCAAATAAAAGTCTTGTTGATTTTGAAAAAGATGTTAAAAATTTAAATGGTAGAGTAGGTAAGTTAGAGCAGTATCAAAATCTTCCTAATTTAACTCCGTCAACTAGTAGAACTACTACCGAAAAAAAACAGCCATAATAATTCAGTTATACACTTCACCTAGAAAACTGGTTACAGACAATGAGCCTGAAAATCTACCTTGTTAGCCGCCCATGCTTTGATATAGATGTATTTCTCTCCTTTTTGTACGATCAGGAAACATCCTGGACACGTAGTACTAACATAACAGCACCTGAAGAAATTGTAGAAACTGCTGGTCGCGTCTGCTATATGTCCTTTGGAAAAAATCAATCTCCAAAGACTAATGCCGAGTATATTCAGCATCTTATTCAAATGGAACATGAGAGTGTTTTAGAACATGTCAACTGGTCTTTTCTTTTGACTGGAGTCTCCCGAGCATTTACTCACCAGTTAGTACGTCATCGTGTAGGATTTGCTTTTAGTCAGCTCTCTCAGCAATATCATGATGAAAAAGATGCAGAATTTATAGAGCCATCACAGTTAAAAGAATTTCCTAATGCACAAGCTGCTTGGCAGCGAGCAGTAAAGGAAGTAAAGGAGTCTTACAATGAAATTTTAAAATCACTTGAGGAGTTTGAAACAAAAGTAGGGATTGGGATGCAAAAGAGAGAGAGCAGACGTGCTATACATTCGATTGCTCGTAGTATATTGCCTAATGCTACCGAAACAAAGATATTTGTAACCGCGAATGCACGCGCTCTGCGTCACTTCCTTAAGATTCGAGGTTCAATTCCAGGCGATCAAGAGATGCGACAAGTGTCTGCTGAGTTATTAAAGTATTTAAAGGTTGAAGCTCCATCGATTTTTTGTGATTTTGATACTAATTTGTTACCAGATGGGTCACCAGTTATAGTTCAAGTAGATATGGCGGACACAAGTACAAGCAAATGAGTACTGATAGTGATATTGTGTGTGTGGGTGACATTATAGTTGAGTGTATCGTACGCCAACCTTCACTGCCACCAGCAGACGTTACGGTGATCCTAGATTATGTGCATCAAGAGATGGGAGGACCAGCCTTTAACATATGCTGGTATCTTTCCCATTTTGGACGGCATCCACGGCTAGTTGGTCCTTTTGGTCGACATAATCAGGTGCTTGTAGATAAAACGCTTTCTTCTGCACAATTAGAAAAAATTGGACTTGTGCCCATAGAAGGCGATAGTGACTTTCTTGTATCTGTATTGACTGAATACCATCATCATAGTATCTACTTACGTAGTACTCTGCCCGATACAATTACCACCGAAATATATTCCCGATGTAATAAATCAAGATGTCTTATTTTGACTGGTAGTCGACACAGTTTAATCCGCAAGACACTCATTAAGTTAGTAAATACATTTCAAGGTGAGTTTTTAGCGTTTAATCCCTCATATGCAATTTACGAGTATGAAAAGAATGAGTTGGCTTATCTCTTAAGTAAAGCTAACGTGACGATTATGAATAAGCAAGAAGCAGAACATGCTTGTCAACTTTTAAGCACAAGAAATATTGACCAATTGTTTAAGCACATGGTAGTTGGCTCGTTAATTGTAACTCTCGGAGCAGAAGGCGTTCATATCTATTATAAAGAAGGCATACTGAGAAAAAATAAAATATGTAGTTTCGCTACTGTGACCTCCACTAATGCTATTGGAGCAGGTGATGCCCTTTTTGCAGGCTTTTTACACGAAATGTTGAATGGTAAATCTTTATCTGATGCAGCTCAATTTGGCTCTGTGATGGCAGCTTATGTAGTCGAATCATCACAAATCCGTGTCCATATCTCCGAGCATCAGGTTCGTCAAAGGTTAAATAGTGGGAGATATTCTCAAGTAGTGGAGATGCTAATTTAAAAGAAGGCAAATTTGCTGAACAGCGATCACCCCAATCAATTGTGATGTCATGAGCCGTGGAAGACATCCAAGTATAGTACATTCATCCCAGGTGAATACACTCACAGAAAAACCATGCACCCTACTTGATGATACAGTGAGAGAATTTTGCTAAATAATTGTGGCAATTGAGCGTACAGCCCGGATACCTGCAAAATCAGACACGCTACAGTAATTTTATTTTTACTAAATAACATCTCTAACAAGGACTAAAGTCCTGATTACAAACTTATTTAGAGATATCATCGGTGGAGCCTAACAATTCAACTCCCCGAACTTAGGACTCCACCACCCTTGTGGCGTACTGAAATAAGCTACATCTTTATGTTTCGTATCTTTACGGGATTGTGCGTTAGAACATCGCAACATTGTCTTACTCTGCCCCTCTTTGATATAACTGTACTCCTCTAGAGGTTTCTTGCATACTGGGCAGGGATATGCCGTTATCTTGACGGGAGGCTTTTGTTTATTTTCAGCCTGAACTACTTTAGTTTGTGGTGGCTGCCAAGTTTTATTAAAGTCGCTCCAAAATAGCACGATATTTTCACAGCCTTTTGTGCATTTGAGGAAATATTTCTTTTTAACTTTAGTACTTGGAATTTTGGCGAGAAAATTTTTGCATTCAGGGCATCGCGTTTTGGAAGTTTCATATTTGCGCTCAGTTATCACATTAGCTTTACCTTTTGGGGAACTCGCAACTACAGTTTTAGCTTTGGATAGTGCTGGTACAAAGTAATTCTGATTCCAACTAGTTAAATAATGTTGCCAAGAGTTTTTTCCTTCGGAAATTGCATCAAGGGCATCCTCCATTTTCGCTGTAAATTCTGCCTCTAGTAAATCTGGTAGTGCTTTAAGCAAAAACGCATCAACTTCTAACCCTAAAGCTGTTGGTTGAAGATGGTCTTTTTTCAACTCGACATAATTTCGTTTTTTTAAGGTAGTAACAGTAGGAGCATAAGTACTTGGGCGACCAATTCCTTTACGTTCCATCAGTTGCACCAATTTTGGTTCACTATAACGGGGTGGTGGCTGCGTCTGCTTCTTTTCATGTCCAGCATTCTCCAGTTTCAATGCTTGTCCCTGTTGTAATGAAGGTAAAACACTGTCCTTGCTGAGATTATTCCAGTATCGAGCATAACCGTAAAATTCAATTACTTGCCCTCTGGCTGACCACAGTAGAGAACCAGACTGAGTAATCACAAGAGTTTTACGTAATTGGGCAGCACGACACTGAGAAGCAATTGACCGCTTCCAAATCATCACATACAAATTAAACTCATCATCAGGAAGTTCTAAACGCAATTGAGCTGAGGGACGAAATACATCCGTTGGACGAATCGCTTCATGTGCTTCTTGAGCCGATTTGCTACTGCGATGCTTGGCAACTTGCGACGGTACATTCTGCGGATCATTTTGCTCTAACCATTTACGGGCGCTAGCACAAAATTCTGGACTGAGCATCACTGAGTCTGTTCGCATATATGTAATCAGCCCTGCCTCATACAGCTTTTGGGCCACAATCATGGTTTTGTCGGGAGCAAACCTCAGCTTTGAACCGGCTGCTTGCTGAAGGCTGGAAGTTGTAAATGGTGGAGGTGGCTGGCGGTTAACGATTTTTCCTTCAAAATGAATCACCTGATGAGGATGTCGCTGTGCTTCTTCAACTAAACGTGTAGCCTCTGCTTCCGAAAGAACGCGCTTAGACTCCGGTGTTTCTGGACTATTACCTACCTTTGCATCATCGTGAGTTTCAGTTTCTTGTTCTGTTGCATCTTTTGCAGAATCGACCGTCCCTTTGTAAAAAGCCCGAAATCCTTCAGCATAATCTACCCAGACACTCCAGTAATCTTGGGGGACAAAAGCCAGAATTTCGTTTTCTCGCTGACAAATTAGGTGCAACGTCGCGCTTTGGACTCTGCCAACGCTCTTCGCGCCGTTATTCAATGCCCAAACTAAAGGGCTACCTTTATAACCCACCAATTTATCTAGACAATCTCGGCACAGCCCAGCACCGATTAAGTTTTGGTCTAGCTTTCTGGGATTAGCGATCGCACTCTGTACCGCCGATGCTGTAATCTCAGTATAAATGACTCGTTTCGGTTCCCTTAAACCCAGCGTTTCTTTAAGATGCCAAGCGATCGTCTCGCCTTCTCGGTCTGGGTCAGTTGCTAAGACAACTTCATCAACCTGCTTCACCGCAGACTTAAGCTTCTGGATTGTTTCTTTCGCTCGTTGGTCACGCGGGACGTAATTGCACCTTACATTACTGCCGTCCATGACGAAGCCCAAGGAATCGTCCCCTTCATTGCTGAGTTCTCGGATATGGCCACAACTGGCTAAAACTTTCCAATCTGAACCCAGAATTTGACTGAGTTTTTTGACTTTTCCGGGAGACTCTACCACAAGTAGGCGTTTGATCATAGCAACTGCGTTCTTGATTTTGAGCAATAAACTGGCAATTGCAATTAGCCATCGCCTATCTTCGTCATCTGGATTTTCTAGAATACTGTACCAAAAAGCTTTGGAAATTGCTCAACTCAGTTTAGAGGTAAATCATCTCAACACTATCTATTTATACCTTTGTATAACTGTTGCTTCCGTCGCCTGACGATAATGAACTAATGTGAATTGCGATCGCAATCCGTTTGAGGATCTCTGCGTCTGTTATTTTGGCAAGCGATCGCGATTATTGCATAGACATAATCTATTACCAGGCGTAGGCGAGCAAGAACCGCAGGCATCGCAGCGCTCAAAAATAAAAAGATGTATTTTTATCAATCCTTCAAGCATCTTGAGGTTTCCTGCTTTGAAAGCCTCGGCTCAAACTTCTTTGTGCCTGCTATCTGCAAAATCTTAACTATAAACTCTGAAAATGTGAAGAACACACTAAGAGGATTTTTTAGCACATAAGTAGGTTGGCAGAAAAATTTACAAGTATGTAACAACAAATTAATCATATTTCAGGCATTCTTCCAACAAAACTATGTCTGACTCCTTGCATTTTGGTTTTCCTCCTCGAAGAAAGTTTATGCCAAAGTCTTTATAGACCAAGCTTTTCCCATTTATCAAAACAGAATTTAGGAGTCAGGATTCATCCTGAATTCTGTATGATTGGCGGATAGCACAGCGTCTCGTAGAGAGCATCTTGATTATGACCAAAGTAACGGAAACGTCTTTGTTAGCGTAGCGGGGCGTAGCCCATTCTGATTTCTTCTTCAAACCGATTGCGATTTATTTATCTTTACATAGGTTACTTTTTTTACGACTATTTACCTACATATTTTTCCTACAATGTAAAGAGTATGCAAAGATACTTTTTGAAGTATAGACATACAAGCAAACTTCAGTATTTAGTTAGTATCAGGTTATTTAAATGTTCTCTCTTTTAAGCTAGACACCAACAGGCTATAGCCCACAACCAGAGGATGAAAATAACCTTCTGTATCAAGAGTTAACTGTTCCCTATTTTCAAGACACTAGGATTTACGCATTGAGAGAAAAATTCAAGTATGAAGTGGATTTTCAGGCATTTAAGCTTGATTTTGTGATGCTTTTTCAAGAATGCCTAAGTTGAGGCTGCGCCTACGCTATTTAATCAAGGATGCTTGTAAAAAGCCTGAAATGAACTATTTGAGTTCATGCACAAAGTCATTAATTTGTACAGTGCATGAGATTTTGATATGTAGATAGGTGCTAGTTGTAATCTGCTCAATAGTGTGGATTTTCAAGAAAAATTACTGTCCCTCCAGAGGGAAACCAAAATATGTCGAAAGTGTCAACTATCGGCGGGTTTTTGTGTTCTAAAACAGTACTAAATCAGGGCTGAGAAATTTAAATTTACGGGAATATCGATTAAGGAAGGTAAAAGTTATGACAAATATTATTGGAACTAACAGTAATGATACTTTACTGGGCAGTAATGGCGCTGACATAATTAATAGTAAAGTAGGCAACGATACCATTACAGCTAAACAGGGTGATGACGCTTTGACTGGTGGTGGCGGCAAGGATAAATTTATTTACAACTTGGGTGATGGGACTGATACTATCACTGATTTTGGTGGCATAGGTAAAGGAACAAACCCGACAGCAGCAGTTATTGCCGAAGTGGATACGATCAAATTCCAGGGTGCTGATTTGACTGCCCAAAATCTGTTGCTTACCCAGAATGGTAACAATCTGGAAATCACCTTTGATGGTGTTGCTAATACCAAAACGATTCTAAAAAACTTCAAATTAGAAAACCTTGATAACCTGAAAGCTTCTGGAAACAGACCAGCTATTGGTAATATCCTGTTTGATGGGCAAACTAGCATCACCGATAGTTTTGATGTCTTTGATGCCAACTCCACTGCAACTAGCGTGTTCAACAAGAACACGGTGACTTTTCTCAATGACCTCGACAACAAAGTTACAGGTTTCGATAACTCAAATGATGTCATCAATGGTCAGGGTGGGAATGACCGCATCAACGGCAAGAGTGGCAACGACTTGCTGCGGGGTGGTACGGGAAATGATACTCTCATTGGCGGTGCGGGGAACGACACCCTTATTGGTGATACTGGCAATGATTCCCTCGATGGTGGTGCTGGTAATGACTTGCTAAGGGGTGGTGCAGGAAACAATATCCTCAACGGTGGTGCTGGTGACGATAACTTGAATGTTGACTCTTCAGCAGGCAATAATCTCTTGTCTGGTGGCGATGGCAATGATATTCTCTCGGCATTAGGGGACTACCAAGGTGATGTGGTGTCTGGTAATAACACTCTCAAGGGTGGCGCTGGTAACGATACTTTGATTGCTGACGGTTCCGCAGGCGATAACTTACTGGATGGTTCCAGTGGCAATGATTATCTCTCTGCCTCTAGTGGCTACTACGACCCTGATGTATCTGGTAATAATACCCTCAAGGGTGGCATTGGTAACGATACCTTGAGTGCTTTCTTTTCTAAAGGCGAGAACTTCCTGGATGGTGGTGATGATAACGATTATCTCTCCATCAATCTTGCCTCTGGAAATAACACCCTTAACGGTGGTGCTGGTGACGATAATTTGAATGCTAATATTTCAACAGGTAATAATCTGCTGTCTGGTGGCGATGGCAATGATTCTCTCTTTGCCTCAGAATTTGAGGGCTACAGGTTTGATAACACTTCGGGGAATAACACCCTTAACGGTGGTACTGGTAGCGATTACTTAAATGTTAACTATTCACGAGGCAATAATCTGCTGTCTGGGGGAGATGGCAATGATTCTCTCTCCGGTTCTAGCTACGGCCGCGGCTTCGGAGGAGCTTTTTATAACACTACTGGAGATAACACCCTTAACGGTGGTGCTGGTGACGATAATTTGAATGTTGATTATTCAACGGGTGATAATCTACTCAATGGAGATAATGGCAATGATTATCTCTCAGCCTCTGGTTACGAATACGACAATTCTGGCGACGAAAAAGGAGTTTATCGCAGGGCATCAGGCAATAACACTCTCAACGGTGGCGCTGGTGCTGATAAATTGATTGTTGATTATTCAACAGGCAATAACCTACTCTTGGGAGGTGATGGTAATGATTACATCTCTGCATTTGGCGCATTAGGCAATAATACTCTTAGCGGTGGTAATGGAAATGACACCCTCAAAGGTGGAAATGGAAATGATATCCTGACAGGTGGTTTTGGTAATGATAGCCTCTATGGAAATGATGGTAATGATACCTTTGTTTTCAATGGCTTTAATCAAGGTGTTGATCATCTTTATGATTTCAACGTAACTAATGACCGGATTAAGGTATCGGCTGCTGATTTTGGTGGCGGGTTATCAATAGGTTCACTTCAGAAAAATCAATTTATCGTCGGAACATCTGCAACGACAAGCAATCAACGATTTATCTATGATTTTTCTACAGGTGGACTGTTCTTTGACCAAGATGGCAGTGCATCGGCCTTTAATCAGGTAAAATTTGCCCAATTATCTGCTGGATTGGCACTAACCAACGACAAAATTGTTGTTGCTTAATGGTGATTGACACTCTTCTATAAATAAACAGCACAGATAGATTGCGAGGTACTATTTTCAGCACCTCGCATTCGTATTCATAAAGCGTCAAAAATGCCTATTTCAAATAATTGCCATAGTTACTTAAATGCTTAAGGAGGGTGCTAGGGCTAAAGTTTTCGTCAGATCGCCAAGGAGAACGCGATCGCAGAGGTTTAACAATTCTATCTCGGTCTGCGTCTGTCGCATCAACCGCAGGAAATGACCTTCAGTGTCAACACTCAGGGCAATGTAGTTGAGGAACATTTTCAGATAGCCTACACGCGATCGCTCTGGCATAGTTGCTGCTGTGGGGGTTTGCCATAAACGATCAATATACTTGCGTACTTCTACTAAAGGAACGGGTGCGATCGGCTCGAAGCGCAAAGCTTGCCGAATTTGATTAAAAATCCAAGGATTGCCAATCGCCCAGCGCCCTACCATCACACCAGCCGCGCCCGTTTGAGAAAGCACTTCAATAGCAGTTTTTGCAGAGTTGATATTGCCATTGGCAAGTACTGGACAATGAACTCGTCTAACCGCTTCAGCAATCAAATCATATCTCACTACCCCGTGGTACATATCTTTGACTGTGCGACCATGCAAACTCAACAAATCAATGCTGTGGCGATTGATTATATCTAGAATTTTGTAAAAGTTATCTGTATTTTCAAAGCCTACGCGCATCTTGACAGTTAAAGGGCGATCGTTCACTGCCTGCCGCAATTCTGCTAAAATCCGATCTATTTTTTCTGGTGAGAGCAACAATCCACCCCCAACATTTTTGCGATAGATTCTAGGTGCTGGACAGCCCATATTTAAATCAACTCCAGCGATATTATAGCGGCAGAGATCAATTGCTGTTCTTACTAAGTCTGGAATACTTTCGCCAATCATTTGAGCAAAAACGGGGCGGCCCGTGTCGTTTTCGGTGATTGCTGCCAGAATGTTACGATTGAGCCGTGAGGTATCATTGACGCGGAAATACTCGGTGAAGAAGTAGTCAGGGCTACCGTAGTGGGCAATGACCTTCATAAACCAGAGGTTTGTCACATCCTGCATAGGCGCAAGAGCGGTGAGGGGTAGGTATGGATGGAGCGATTGGGGGAGAGATACCTGGGACGACATGAATATGAGAGCGTTTGACAAAGCATCACTCTATCAAAAAATCCTGACTAAAAGTTGTAACCTTCGTCAAATTAAGGTTAAAAGCAGTAGGGGCGCATAGATATACGCCTCTATAGCAAGCCAATTAATTGGTTAGCAAGATTTTTGAAAAGCTGGCAACAAGTAAAACAAGAATTGTACCAGTTAATCTCTCAGCAATTTTTCTTAGCTGTTGATAATTCTTTTAGCTTTGTAATTTCATCAAATGACATTTACTCAATTTATCTTGCAGTTCACCATCAAAAATTAATACCCAACGCCTAAAATCCCGTATTTTTATCTAGAGTGGTAAAACTCGCTAGAGTAGATTTTTCATGATTGAAATAGGCGTAAATAGGTAAACCAAAATTTTCAATAATAACGAATTTACTAGGTTTAAGTTTTTGCTCTAGCTAGTTTTGCCACACTAGATTTTTATTCTCTAGCAATGACAATATCGTTCGACTTAATCACTGCATAAGCTTCTTTTCCCTCAGATAGTTCTAACTCTTCTGCCGAAGCTCTGGTGATAATTGAGGTTAATTCTACTTTATGAATAATTTCTAGAGTTACCTCACTATTAACTGCTCCATAAACAACTCGTTTAACAACACCTTTAAGAATATTACGAGAGCTAACTTTTAGTGATTTTTTGGCAATAGTACTTTCTATTTCAGGCTTTTGAGTATAGTAGATATCTTCCCGTTTTTCCTGCTGAGGTGGTGGTAACACGGCGGCTGAAGAGTGCTGAGTGAGACTACGCACAAGTTCTCGCAAAATCTCAGTCTTTGTGCGTTGAGACTGTTCGCAAAACTCCTCTAGAATCTTCCGCTCGTCCTCTGAGGTTTGAAATGTAACCCATCCTTGTTCTTTTCGTGGCATAATAAATTATTTATCAATTTTGGTTATCTTGGTAAAATTCTACCAACTATCAATTCGATATGTCGTTTTAGTAATAACATTTTTTTTGCGATAATTTTCGGCATTTTTAGCAAAATTAATCAACTAATCTGATCCAAATAACTAAATAAATATTTATTTTTTTGTAGTTGTAAAATATTTTGTTACTTGAAAATGTCTAAGCGTCACTATCTTGATACCAACTAGGATAGTATGATATTGGTCTATGGCATTTGTCGAGATAGCGATTTCAGGGGTAATCTGGCAGAAAATTCCACTGGCGTAGGCGTAGCCCGTCGCAGATATTGCGTGAGAGACCTAGGATTATCTAAGCGTGAGTTCACAACTGGAGGATGAAACACCTAAAATCGCGTTCTCAAGACCTGCGGAGTTTATTTGAGAACAATATCACCATTGAATATGTGGCAGAACCCCTCAAAGCTATGCCAGCTAATGCGGAGGTGACAGAAGTGCTGCATTGGATGGAGGCACAAAATTTTGATGTTATCGGCGTTGAGACAGGAGATATTATCAGCGGTTATGTAGAACGCTCTAGTTTGATTCAAGGCAAAGAAGGCAAGTGTGGCGACTATCAACGGGTGTTTCATCCCAAAGAACTAATAGCCATTTCTACCCCATTGATCAAGTTGCTACCCATCCTACAACAAACTCCGCGATTGTTTGTTTTGGACTGCAATCAGGTAAGTGGTATTATTACCTGTGGCGACTTACAGAAAGCACCCGCGCGAATGCTGCTGTTCGGCTTGGTAACGCTCCTAGAAATGAATTTGCTGCGCCTGGTGCGGATTTACTATCCTCAAGATTCTTGGCAAAAAGTCCTCAAACCTGAGCGCTTAGATGTTGCTCAACGATTATGGCGAGAGAGTCAGGAAAGAAACGAAGCTACGGATTTGTTAGATTATCTGCAATTCTGTGATAAGCGAGAGTTGATTTTAAATCAGCCAGAACTTCTCCAGCAACTGGGATTAAAATCCAAACGGTTTGGTGAACGCTTCCTAAAGTCTGCTGAACAGTTACGAAACCGATTAGCTCATGCCCAAAATCTAGTTAGTGGCTCCTCTTGGACAGAGTTGATTTCTCTAGCAGAGGCGATGGAAACGCTGTTAATTCTCTGTGAGGAAGTTGAATGAATCTTTCAGCTTTTCAATACATTATTTAACCATTTTGTCAAGTCAGATGACGTGGAAAAATCTAATAGCGCCTCACTTAAATCCTCTAATTGAGTAAGAGACAAATCTTCAATCTGCGATGTCTACGACGGGCTTTGCCTACGCAATTCTGGAGCAACTATACCAATTCGCCGAGGAAGTAGGCGCATGAATACTGACAACGCCTCTTCTCGTTTCCCCTGCTCAATTCCTTGTCTAATAAAGATTCCTGCATAAGCTCCTCCGCAAAAGGCTTGTGATGAGATTGTTCTGTTTTGAGGTCTTTAACGTTTGCTGGGGTTCTGCCTAACAACCAGGTGGCAAAGCTTTCGGGATACTGTTCTGAAAGATAGCGGCAAACGTTATCGATGGACATTGAGTTTAGAGTTAAAGCATTAAGTAAGAAATATCACAGTTTGCGCTCATAAAATTGAGCTTTAACCTGGCTTGTTGAGTGAATCACTAACTTGAGTACCTGTATAATTGGGAACCCAACCTTCGGCGATCGCAAAATAGCGTACTGCTTTGAAATTCAACGATGCAGTTGGACTACACCAATGCTCAACCTCGGCAGGGATGTAAAGATAGTCTTGTGCCTGAACTAAAAGCTGTACCTGACTGCCATCAGGTCGCACGAAGCCATAGATCATTTCTCCTGCTAACACGTAGAGGGGTTCAGGTGCAGGATGAGTATGGTAACGGCTGTAGGTTGCTATCAGATGGTGAAGATTAAAGGAACCTGGATGCACATTTAGCAGGTCACACCAGATAGCACCATTTTCTTGCTGAAGAAATTCAAAGACGCTGTTATGGAGTTCTACACAATAACGTTTCTCAGACTCAGTTAAAACGTCCTGGTTTAACAGATTGGGGAAGAGTAGCGATGTTCCTGGGTCGTAATGTCTGAGTTGAATGCCAAAAGGCGCAAGTTCACGAGCTATTTCGCCTAAATCGCTCTCAATTGTACCGTCGTCAAGTAGTAGGTTAGCCATGACAAAAAGACTAATTAACTGTTAAGAAGAGTATACTCTATCTTTGATCTGAAAAGCCACTATTTCCGACTGACAAACCGGGGAATGGGGAATTGGGAATGGGGACAAGGAGGACAAAGGGAAATTATTGAACAAGTTTCTTCTCTATGCCCAATGCCCATTTACAGAATATAATTTATCGCCAGAATGATGTTCATTGGTACCACTTGCATCTAAGCTAGTACGGGTGAACTATATCTAGGATAGAATGTCTGACTTAATTTTGTTTTGGCATCGGCGCGATTTACGCATTTCTGACAATACGGGGCTGGCTGCGGCAAAACGGCGGAGTCCGAAGGTGGTGGGCGTGTTTTGCCTCGATCCACATATTTTAGAACGGGATGATGTTGCTCCTGTGAGAGTAACTTATATGATTGGCTGTTTGCAGAAACTCCAAGAGCGATATACTCAAGTTGGTAGTCAGTTATTAATACTACACGCCGATCCTGTACAAGCTATACCAGCGTTAGCAGAGGCAATAAACGCCAAAGCTGTTTTTTGGAATTGGGATGTAGAACCTTATTCACAAGAACGCGATCGCACCGTTATAAATGCCCTAAAAGAAAAAGGTATTGAGTTTCTTAATCACAACTGGGATCAAATCCTCAATTCCCCAGATGAGATCCGCACAGGTGGTAACAGTCCTTACACGGTTTATACCCCCTTCTGGAAAAATTGGATTATCAAACCGAAAGCGAACCCAGTTGAAACACTGCAAAATGTTGAAGGATTAACAGAAGCTGAACAAGAAATTGCAAAAATTGCGGGTTCTGTGACATTACCTTCAGCTAAAGATTTAGGGTTTATTTGGGATGAACAATTAATTATTTCACCAGGAGAAGCGGCGGCACAAGAACGATTAGAAGAATTTACTAATAAAGCGATTACTGAATATCAAGAACAGAGAAATTTCCCCGCAGTGGATGGAACATCACAACTGAGTGCAGCTTTAAAATTTGGCGTAATTGGCATTCGCACCGTTTGGCAAGCCACCATCGAAGCACTAGAAAATAGCCGCAGTGAGGAAACAGCAGTTAATATCCGCACATGGCAACAGGAATTAGCTTGGCGGGAGTTTTATCAACACGCAATGTATAACTTCCCGGAATTAGCTGATGGTGCTTTCCGCGATATCTTTAAGAATTTTCCTTGGGAAACTAATGAAGAACATTTCCAAGCTTGGTGTGAAGGAAGAACAGGCTACCCGATTGTGGATGCAGCAATGCGCCAGATGAATGAAAGTGGCTGGATGCACAACCGTTGTCGAATGATTGTTGCTAGTTTCCTTACCAAAGACTTGCTAATTAATCCCCAATTGGGAGAAAAATACTTTATGCAGAAGTTGATTGATGGAGATTTGTCTGCTAATAATGGCGGTTGGCAATGGAGTGCTTCTAGCGGTATGGATCCCAAACCTGTACGGATTTTCAACCCAGCCAGTCAAACACAAAAATTCGATCCAGAAGGGGAATATATTCGGCAATGGGTATCAGAATTGCGGTCTGTAGATACAGAATATTTAGTTACTGGGAAAATTCCACCTTTAGAACGTCATGCTGTTGGCTATCCCGATCCAATTGTGGATCATAAAATACAACAAAACCAGTTTAAACTGCGTTATCAACAACAAAAAAATATTAGTGGTGGTGAGTAAAATTGTTAGTTTTTTAATAGACAACTATAAATCACTTATTTGGTTGATTTCTTCTAGCAAACACATTTGGTCAATTATGCCTGCCACTATCCCACAGTGGTCAATATCTTGTACTCTTATTTTTGATGCTGATGATGTCATTTATCAAAAATACCATCAACCTCTTCACTTAGCTGCGGAATGTGAGTAAGAGCTTGTCATGTAACAACCTTGCCTCTTTTGAGCTAGAAATGCCTTCTCAGTAAGCTTTCTAGATAATAAATTGTAAAAGTTGTTTCTTGACAGGCTCTAAGCCTACTGGAGAAAAACACATGAACACGATCACAGTGAAAGACGGCATAGAGATTTACTACAAGGATTGGGGTAGCGGTCAGCCCATCGTTTTCTCGCATGGTTGGCCTCTATCGGCCGACGACTGGGACAACCAAATGATGTTCTTCTTAAATCACGGCTATCGCGTCATCGCGCATGACCGACGAGGGCATGGACGCTCGACCCAAGGCGGCGACGGACATGATATGGATCATTACGCCGATGACCTCGCTGCGCTTACCGCGCATCTCGACTTAAAGAACGCTATCCATGTTGGACACTCGACTGGTGGCGGTGAGGTGACACGCTACATTGCACGCCACGGCGAAAGCCGCGTCGCAAAGGCCGTTCTCATTAGCGCCGTGCCACCACTGATGGTGAAAACCCCAGAGAATCCCGGCGGTCTACCTAAAGAGGTCTTTGACGACTTTCAGACGCAGGTTGCCACCAACCGGGCGCAATTTTATTGGGATGTGCCGAGCGGGCCCTTTTATGGTTACAACCGACCGGGCGCGAAAGCGTCGCAAGGCGTGATTGAGAATTGGTGGCGACAGGGCATGATGGGCGGTAGCAAGGCACAGTATGATGGCATCGTGGCTTTCTCCCAGACCGACTTTACCGAGGATCTTAAGAAGTTCTCTGTGCCGACTTTGGTAATGCACGGCGATGATGACCAGATAGTCCCCTATGCTGACTCCGCCCCACTGAGCGCTAAGTTGGTCAAGGGCGCAATATTGAAAACCTACAAGGGTTTCCCGCACGGTATGCCAACGACAAATGCAGACCAGATCAATGCCGATCTCCTCGAATTCATTCAGTCGTAAACGCAAACCATTCGGTTCTTAAGAAATTCTCCATAGTGCCGCCTCAAAGAGTCTAACTAGACGATACAGCGAATCGCACCCTCCCGAACGCGATCGCTGATCTTCTCTCTCGCTACGCTTTTATCGACAGATTGAGGCGTAGCGAGAGGTCATCTTTGGGTTGTGATGTCTAGGTGAGCGACAATGCGATCGCAGATTCCCGGTAGTCTGGGTTAAGGAACGAACCGAGCATTTTAAGCATCAAGCGTTTTAGCCTGCTGGAGTTCAACGTGACATTATGTTTTAACAGGTACACGAGAAATTGTCCATAAGATGAGTAGGAAGATTAAGTAAATTGCACCAACTAATCCAAACTCAATCAGAGGAATATAGGTTACTTCGTAAATTCTGCCCAAGCCGCGTTCAGTAAGCCCATAAACGACCATTACACTGACTAAAAAGGCTGCATAGATAGTACGTTTAGTCCAGATACCAACAGGTAGACCGTGGAGTTGGGTAAGTACTAAAATGCCAAGAAAACCAAAGAGAAATGTTGGCCACTTGCTTTGCCCTAGCATCAAAGATACAACTACACTATGTAAAACCACTGTAATTTCTAAAGTGAATGTCCACCAACGGTTGACATGGGCGCGGTTAAAGATCAACGACGATTGGAGCAGAAGCAAGAACATATAGAGAAAACCGATTAAGTGCCCTACAGTGGCTTCCATTGGGTGATACCAAAACGTGTAGATGGCGGCGAAGGAGAAAAAGTAGCCGTGGTACAGCTTGATAATTTGCAAAAACTGTTGATGGAATGGCACAGAATTGCCAAAAAACAAACCGCGTCGAGGTGTTTCTAAAATCAGTACGAACACCAGTAACAGTACAACTGCACCTTGAGAAGCCCAAATTGAAGTATCTTGAGCGAGGGCATCGTACCAAATATAGGTTTGGAGGAAGTGTAAAGCGATAAATATACCATTGATGGCAAGCATGAGGTAATTTATCGGGTGCAGGGCTGATTTATATTTCAACTGCGATGCCTGCGGCGGGCGTAGCCATCGCTGCGCCCACAAGATACACGCCCAGATGCTAAACTGATGCCCAATGTACATACCCCAAGCTGTCGCTCGACTCCAAAAGGTTGGTTGGGGAAGCTTCCAGTAGTACCAGTTTAATCCTTGATCAGGAAGTTTGATTATGCTTGCAGGAATGCTTCCACCGATCCAAATTGCGTAGGTTAGGAGGATGCTTATAAAGATGCCTAAAAATAATACTCGGCGACCTGTCATATTATTAATTCGTAATTCGTAATGTTTAATAACAAGGGGAGAATAGTCTTCTCAAAGTCCTCCTTTTTAAGGAGGACTTTGGAGGATCTAAAGTTTTGGATACATCAGCAATAACTTTAGATCCTCTAAGATATAGATGTTAGGCTATACGTTCTTTGTTTGATTCAGATGCACTTTTAGTAACTCGTAAACTAAGAAATAAAGCTACGAGCATTACTAAAAATCCGCTCAAAAAAGGAGAATCACTCCCAAATTTCATAAAACTAATCCCTGCCCAAGTTGGCCCAACTATGCGTGCTAAGGCAGAGCAAGAACTGGCAATTCCTAATATTTGTCCTTGCTCTTCTGGGGCTGTCATCTGGGAAATTAGGCTATTCAATATTGGTTGACTGACACTAATTCCCCATGCCACAAGTGTAGTAGCAATCAACAATAAACTTAAGCTTTGTGAGAATCCAATTAGTAGTAATCCTAAACCTAACCCTAATATCCCCAAGGTAAGTAATTTGATTTCACCAAAGTGTTTCTTGAGAAATCCGATTAGTCCTCCTTGAACGATTGTGCTAACAACCCCCATAAAAGCAAAAAGATAACTAGTTTGTTGAGGGCCCCAGTTTAATTGCTGTTTAGACCATAAAGCTAAGGTAGAGTCCATAGCTGCAACTGCAAAGGTAACAAAAAAGTAGATGCCTGCAAGCACACAAAACTGTGGACGCTGTGACAGTTGTAATAAGTTCAGCCGTCGCTGGCGGTGGCGATTAGCTTGCATTTTGGCTTTAGTTTCAGAATTTAGAGATTCAGGAAGTAACTTCAAAGCACAAAGCAATGCGAATAAAGATAATCCACCTGAGAACAACGACGGTAAATGAAAGTTAGCGTTGTCTGGATCTGACCCGATGAGAAGACCTCCAATAGCTGGGCCAAGAATGAAGCCAAGACCAAAAGCTGCTCCGATTATGCCCATACCACGGGCTCGATTCGTTGGCGTGGTAATATCTGCGATATATGCCTGAGCAGTACTAATATTCCCTGCCATAATTCCTGCAAGGCTACGAGCAAGAAACAACATCCATAATGAGTTAGCGAAACCTAAGCCTGCGTATGCTATTACAGAACCGAATAAGGTCAGTAATAAAACCGGACGACGACCATAGCGATCGCTAAATCTGCCCCATAATGGTGCAAATAAGAACTGCATTAAAGAATAAATAGCCACAAGTAGAGTGGCTTCATTCGGTTTTGCGCCGAATTGTTCAGCATACAAAGGCAGTATCGGCAGAATAATTCCGAAGCCCAGCAGGTCTATAAATACAGTCAAAAATAAGACCAATATCGGTCTACTATTATTTTTGCTCTCCATAGCGCAATTCCCTTTTTTAAAAAATATGTCTAACTTGGATTTGGTTGCATGCACAGCAGGGAATGCTCAATCAGAAAGCCCCATTGAATACAATCAGTAATCAGTTCAAGCAAAATGCGTGTATTTGAGCGTGGTTGAGCGAAATAGCGTGGAATAAACCCATTATGAAAATTAAGCCAGTAATACTACTAATAAAAGCAACTACGATCTCGTGCTTCCGTATAGCTTTTTGTATCTTAGCTTCTATGATGTGTTCTACTTCTTTGTATGACATTGACTTTAATTTGGCTAAAGATAAAAATGTTGCCGAACATACGTCTGATAGAAATTGGAGTATGTCTGGAACTTCAAACTTCTTCAATCACGAGCTATTTCGATGCTGTGTGAGCATCAAAATAATTCGTAATTGATCGTGAGGTTAACGAGTACTAATAACATCATTTGTAATTACAATCAGTGCTAGATGATTTCCGTAAAATAAATTACCCGATCGATCTATTGAGCAGGGTAAAGGCATATAAAGTATAAGAATCCTTTAATAACAAGGGTTTTGGCTTTTTTTGAGTTTTCCTATTTTTCGTCAATATCCTTCATACAGCAGGAATTTCAGAAATCCCGTGCGATCGCCCTAATCTATTGAGTTAGTTGTGATTCCCTAATGGGAAAATGACTGTTTGATCTGGTAATTTCTGAATCAGAAATATCTTTAGCTCTGGATTAATCACTGATAGCGACACAAGAAAGCCAGTCCACATACCTATTGCTACGGTGATCTTACTACTCAAAGTGCCTCGGAAAGAGGATGTTGCAGACCACCCAATTAGAGATTTTGGTGTGGGCTACTATACCCTCTTGCAAATTACGAATTACAAATTAATTATTTGGCTAAGTTACGTTGGCGTAGCTTCAAAACAGCACCAGAAACACCAAAAGCTAATATTGCCAAGGTATAAGTCGATTCAGGAACTGCAAGAATACTCACCTGATTGATGGCCAAGCCGAATTGGGGAGCAGAACTACTATAAACTAGTCGTGAGATATTTGGAGTGTCACTACGAATCCCCAAAAACACTGCCGAATTATCTAATGCTAAGGACGAAATATTTGGAACTGAGAAACTAGCCAACAGGTTATTGGTGCTATCAAAAGCGTTGAGAAAAGTTTCAATTTTCAATTTACTACTGTCTATAGCTATCTGAGCCCCAGCGCCAAAAACAGGCTGGGCAAAACTAATTGTTAAAGGTTCACCGTTACCCTTAGTACCAGGATCAGGAGTACCAGGAGGAAGAGGGATAAAACCTGTTGGATCTATACCTCCAAAGAGAATAAAATCACCTGAAGCGAAGTTACTCCGAATTCCAGGGGAAGGTAAAGTTTGAAAAACAAACGGTGGAGTAACTCGAGGATTATTAGTTGGAGCTATATTTATATCTAAGCCTAAACCACCTTGAGATGTTGTTGAGAAAGAGTTAGGTAAAAAAACAGAAAAGTCAGGAGCCGAGGGATTGAATACTTTACCTAAACTTCCCCAATTGACTTGATCGTTGCCTTCTAAACCAGCGCGTTCCGTTACTAAGAACGTAGCTGCCTTAACCGGTAATGGGAGAATCGTGACTATAGCTGTAATTACGGTTAAATATTTTACAGACAACTTGTTGAATAATGAATTGATTGTAAATTGCACCAAGCTCACTCCTTAATTTTGTAAAATAATATCATCAAAATGGAATAATTCAAAATCCAAAATCAATCAACCTGTCCCTCATAGCAAACGCACAGTCTTTATTAAATCCTTGTTGTGCAAGACTTATAGTTTAAGAATAGTCTAAATAATTAAACCACAAGCCCATTATTGTTAAAGATTTTTTAGACGTTATATGCGTTTGCCCTAGTATATTGGGTCAATATAGTTGAAGCAACTACCGTGTTCAATGATCGTGTTATGAAAAGTTTTGAATTTTTAGTACTTTTGATACCAGACTATTAGTTCAACACCATGATTGGACTTTAAAGTCAAGCTTATAATGTCTAAATCCAAGAAAAACCCAAAATTTTAAAATATAATGACTGTTTTTATCCTACAGCAATATTTTTAGGTTTCTAGGTGATTGATTTGGCATATCAAGTTCTAAAGATTCAAAGTTTTTGAGAGATAGCTGGTAAGAGTTGACACAATTCATACTTTTACCAGCCAACCTCATTCTATTTTTGCAACACAACTTTTACCCTGGAGTATAAATACGATTACTCGTGTCTGTACTACTCTCAATCTGTTATGGGTAAACTAATAATTAGTATTTCCACCACAAATCTACAATAAAGGGCAAAAAGCTTTAACTTCTCATCAAGATGTGACTCTTAGAATTTTAGACCAACTGAATAGATAGATTGGATGAGGAATTTTGAATTAAGGCGAGTTGATTTCCTAAGAAAGACAAGTTACCGCTAGAGGAGTCGTAGGTAAAGTCACTAAGATTAGTAGTACCAAACCCTGCTTTAGAAACTTGAATTACGTCACTTTGACCAAAGTTGTAATCTGTAATGGTGTCAATACCATCATTAACATTATTGAAAACAAACTTATCAGCACCAAAACCACCGGTGAGAATATCGTTACCTTTTCCACCGATAATGGTGTCATTACCAAAGTCACCGGAGATAGTGTCATTACCATCTCTACCTTCTAATCGGTTATTTTGGCTATCACCAGTAATGCTGTCACCTGTATTTGTACCGATGAGATTATCAAAGTTGAGTACATTAAATGTTATTGTCCCCAGAGTAGGAACGTTAAGGGCAGAGATAGTTTGCTCCTTTAAGTTAGCATTGACAGATACACCAGCAACAGATTGAGAGGAATCTATGGTGTTATTAGCAACGCTAGCATCAGCAATAACTGTTTCTACTTTAAAAACTGTGTCTGTTCCGAAGCCGCCAGCTTTGGTGATTTGTCCTACACCTGATAGGGTGATGGCTTTACCTAGTTTGCTGTAGTCTGCTGTATCTAAACCATCTCCACCATTAATGCCGTCGTTACCCCGACTGCCCTTGAAAGTATCATCGCCTGCACCACCTATCAATGTGTCATTGCCATCTCCACCATCAATCAGGTCATTACCATCTCTACCATCAATTAGGTCATTCCCCGCGAGACCAGATAACTGGTTATTTTGGCCGTCGCCCTTAAGGGAGTCATTGTTAATTGTACCGATGACATTGGCAAAGTTAACTACATTAAATGTCAAATTTCCCAAACCAGGAACGTTAAGAGCAGAGATAGTTTGCGCTTCTAAGTCAGCAACAGCAGCTACCCCAGGTAAAGATTCAGAGGCATCTATAGTGTTGTTGGCAACACTGGCATCGGCTATTACCCTATCTACTTTAAAGACTGTATCTGTTCCGAAACCGCCAGCTTTAGTAATTGTCCCTACACCTGAGAGGGTAATTTTCTTACCTAAGCTGCTGTAATCTGCTGTATCAAAGCCATCACCACCGTCAATGCTGTCGTCACCTCGACTGGCCCTGAATGTATCATCGCCGCCATTGCCTGTTAATTTATTACTTTGACTATCGCCAGCAATGAAGTCATCTTCATTTGTGCCGATTACATTGTCAAAGTTAACTACAGTAAATGGTAATGTCCCTAGACCAGGAACATTATTAGCTGTCAACGTTTGGCTTTGTAGGTTAACACTGATAGATACACCAGCTAAAGATGCGGAAGCATCTATAGTGTTATTGGCAACAGTAGAATCAGCAATAATCTTTTCTACTTTCAATAGTTGGTCTTGTCCCAATCCACCAGCTTTAGTAACTGTCCCTACTCCTGAGAGGGTAATAGTTTGACCTAATTTGCTGTAGTCTGCGGTATCTGTACCAACTCCACCATCAATCAAGTCGTTGCCCTGACTCCCCTTAAAGGTGTCATTACCATTACCACCAAACAACGTATCATTGCCTTCACCACCATCAATGATGTCGTTGCCACCTCTACCATCAATGATGTCGTTGCCACTAAGACCAGTTAATTCGTTCTTTTGACCATCGCCCTTAAGGGTGTCATCGTTAATCGTGCCGATAACGTTGTCAAAGTTGACTACATTAAATGTTAAATTTCCCAGACCAGGAACGTTAAGAGCAGAGATGGTTTGGGCTTCTAAGTCAGCAACAGCAGCTACCCCAAGCAAAGATTGAGAGGCATCTATAGTGTTGTTGGCAACACTGGCATCAGCAATAACCTTATCTACTTTCAAGAGTTGGTCTTGACCCAATCCACCAGCTTTGATAACTGTCCCTACACCTGAGAGGGTAATTGTCTTACCTAATTTGCTGTAGTCTGCTGTATCAAAACCAGCCCCACCATTAATGTTGTCGTTACCCTGACCACCCTTAAAGGTGTCATCGCCATCACCACCGAACAATGTATCATTGCCATCTCCACCATCAATCAGGTCATTACCACCTCTACCATCAATCAGGTCGTTACCAGCAAGACCAGTTAATTGGTTATTTTGGCTGTCGCCTTTAAGGGTGTCATCGTTAATCGTGCCGATAACGTTGTCAAAGTTGACTACATTAAATGTCAATGTTCCCAAGCCAGGAACATTGAGAGCAGAGATGGTTTGGGCTTCTAAGTCAGCAACAGCAGCTACCCCAGGCAAAGATTGAGAGGCATCTATAGTGTTGTCGGCAACAGTTGCATCTGCTATTACCCTATCTACTTTAAAGACTGTATCTGTTCCAAAACCCCCAGCTTTGGTAATTGTTCCTACACCTGAGAGGGTAATTTTTTTGCCTAAGTTGCTGTAATCTGCGGTATCAAAGTCATCACCACCATTAATGCTGTCGTTACCTCGACCGCCCTTGAATGTATCATTGCCGCCATTACCAGCCAAAGTATCGTTGCCATCTCCACCATCAATGATGTCATTTCCAAGACCGCCGGAGATATTGTCATTGCCTGCACGACCAGAAATCTGATCGTCACCACTAGTACCCACCAAAAAGTCGTTGTTAGGAGTACCAACAATAATGGACATAATGTATAACCTTTATAGTTTTGCAGATCAAATTTATTTGATCGTTGTAATACTCGCATAATACATTGCTCACAATTATAAATTTCTGATGAAATAAACCTAAATATAATTAATCCTGTTTTATATCTCTGGCGAAATAAAAATACTACTAACTATGAAATTATTAAGACCTCTTTAAGGCTTTTAAAAATGTCGGGATAAAAATGTCGAAATTTTTGAAACCCAATTAGATATAAAACTTATTATCGATACAACATTATCATGATATATAACAAAAATAGGCTGTTACAGGATATCCTCATAAGAGCGAATAAGCCTTCTTTAGCGGCAAGCAATGCTTTGCCCCTATGAAAAATGTTATTTTTAAACTTCTAATAGAAAGCAGAGTGAGGAAGATCAAGTTAATAACTTCCAACTCCCTATTTTATTTTTCAATTACTAGAATCATTGGATCTGTTATCATCGGCATTTTGTCTGATAATTACAGATGAATATCGATCGCGCGGAAGCCGTTGTAATAGAAGATGACAGATGGGCTTGTTGCAGGTGTGATTTTTGCAACCTCGCTCAATGGCACCATCTGGTTATTTGCCGATCGCACATAAAGCCGTCGAATATTATCTGGCGATCGCCGATATGTTAGCATTTGCCTAAACATATACGCGATAACTACGCTGTCCCAAAGTAAAATCGTTCACATACTGGGAGCCAATTGAGGCGATGGATCTAGACAGCTAAACCAGAATTACACGTTATTTAATCCACGTTCCTAAGTTGCTAATAACCCTGGTTGGATACTCAGTAGTAGTATGGAGAGTTACCTTCATTCCTAACAGTAGCAAAATGGTGACTTCTGGAGGTGTATATAATACAGTTAAATTGTAGACAAATAAATAACCTCTAAACAATCTGTTAAAAATATTTACGTCAATTAACTTATGACTAATAGCATTGATTTAACAGCAATTACTTTACCTAATGCTATCAAATTAAAACTTGGATTTTCAGATGATGTAAATTTAGTCTCCTCAAGTTCAGGAATTTATTTAGATTTTGACCATGATTTGCAGTTAAATTTAGACAAAATTTTTAGCATTCACAGTACAGCCCCATACATAAATGTGGCGCTTGATAGAATCATTCTTGAAGTATTTGGCAAACCTGAAATTATAATATCTGAACCAAAATATAAAATTCATAAAACGTCCCCAGAAGTTGAGTTCAGCTTTAAAGGATTACTAAATAAACAAAACATTGAATTATTTTTTGGCAAGCAAACTACATTAAAATATAAATTAAAGGAAAAGTTAGTTTTTAGCAACATAGCTAATAAACTTCCTATTATCAACGATTTAAAATTAAGCGACCCAGAACTAATTATCACTGATGCCGAATATTCTTTTATACATTCAAAATTAGGTCGCATTAACTTAAGCAGAGGATTCAACTTTATTGGAAATATTGATTTCAATAATCTCCAGACAAATTTCAGCAGTTTTATTCATCGAAGCTTAGGAATTGGGTGCTTAGGAGCAATAATTAACTTTAATCCAGCAGGACAGGTTAGCTTAACAGGTAATATTGCAGGCGATATTCAGCTATTTTCCCAGCAACAATTTAAGGCTACTTTTAATAACTTGCTCATAGGGTTAAATATTGGAGCTGATTTAGAGCCAAACTTTGGATTAACTGGAAATTTAATTCTTCAAGGCTACGATCCCACCCAAGAAAAAGAACCTAAGTTATTTCTCTCTGGTAGTCTCTCTCTTGAACCCGAATCTTTAACAGCATACTTTTCTCAACAAGGGGAAAAATCTTGGTGTAATCCCTATGGATTGGTAGGAACTGAACTTCGCAATATCAGGTTTCAAGGAGGCGGAACGTATTTACCTCCTTACTTTGATAACTTTGGCTTCATTGGTGATTTGAAATGGGAAAAAACAGACCTTGAGGTAGCTTTTCTAATGGACACTAATGATCCTGAAAGATTAGCTTTAATTTTAAATCCCAAGCAAGCGATTAGCTTAATAGATTTGTGGCGGGGCCCAGTCGCTGCCTTTATTAGTAAACAAGTAGGTTATTCAACGGATTTAGTTAACAAAGCACTAGGTCTTTTAGAAGGCTTAGTGAACTTAAACATCGAATCAATCGATGGAGACGGAGACGGAAAAATTAATCCTTTAATTAAGTATGTTCCTTTTCCAACAATAATTGCAGCTCAAGCGATATCAGAAGGTTTAGAAATTAATGGCAAACTTAATGCTTGGGGGCATGAGGCAATCTTAATACTTCAAGGAGATAAAACTTTTAATAATATCTCTGGTTCGTTAAAAGTTTTGGAAATTGATTTAGGATTTCTGAAAATTAAGGGAACGGATGACGATAGTTTAGATTTATCTTTAAAGGTAACACCTAGTGAGCAGTATCTTCAGGGAGATGGTTATCTAGAAATTCTTGACAACGAAATTGCAAATGTTGAATTTAAAATTACCCCTACCAATACTACTTTTAAAAACTTTGATCTAAGTTTAGGCAATCTGTTGAGTATTGATGTTGATGCCTTGAGTATCGATATAAAATCTGGTAGCGGTAGTGGTTTAGGAACAATTTCAGTTTTTGGGAATACTTTAGCAGGCATTATGTTTGATGTTACTCAAAATAGCGTCAATCTCAGGGATGTTCGGCTGAGTTTAGCAGGTTTCTTGACTTTAACTATTCCGAATCTCACAGTTAATTTGAAGAATCAAAGCGCAACAGGAACAGCAAATATTATTGCTTTTAATGAATCTTTGGGTAGCGGCACTTTATCATTTAACACTCAAAACGTTTCAATTAATAATGTAGCTCTTAATTTAGGCAATGTTATAAAGCTCAATGTTCCTAGTTTTAAACTTGATTTAACTAATAAAAAGGTTTTTGGCTTAGGCGATGTTATTCTCTTAGGCAAACAATTCACCGCGTTAGGTATCAGCCTGAACGAGAGAGGATTTCAAGCAACAAGTAATTTCAATTTTGGCATTCTA
Organism: Nostoc sp.; assembly: GCF_036917775.1. GTDB lineage: Bacteria > Cyanobacteriota > Cyanobacteriia > Cyanobacteriales > Nostocaceae > Nostoc. Next base: position 58,879 of record NZ_JBALEQ010000144.1, on the reverse strand, counting down.
GCTTTCAACGGCGCTACAGTCACTTTGAGTAAAGGAACTAATGGTAATATCAACAATTTTGCCAGTATTGCAGGAAGTCTCAAGTTTTTAGGCTACACCTTTGCCAATATCATGGCTAGCGTTAATAGCAGCAAATTAATTGCATCCGGTAGTTTTAATTTTGGTGGTATTTTAATACTTAAAGGAGCAAATAATGGAAGGAATGCGACAATAACGCTTAACAGAGCAAAAAACGGACTGTACAATTCGGTTAGTATTATGGGTAGCTTTTATCTCTTGGGTCAAGAGTTAACATCACTCACTATCCGCCATGATAATAATACTTTAAAAATTTTAGGTATGCACATTATCAGAAAGCCCAACCTTTCAAAAAAAATACATAACTAAGGTAAAAACAAGTTAAATTTAAGTTATAGCTAGTCTTGATGGCACTAAACTAGTGGTCTGTCTCATTAATTCTGAAGGGTTATAAAAGTTTGTAGTAAGGACTTTAGTCCTTGATTTTAGCGATAAATTGCTCACTACAAATCTAGCAAAATTAATGCTATAGACCACTAGGTTGGCACAATAAATTTTGCAAGCTCTAAAATTTTTTAAGCTCTCTATACATAAGATTAATATTGTAGATTAATTTCAATAAGTCTACTACCAAAATATAGAATCGTAATAACTTATACAGACTTAATATTTTACCTCGATTTCTTAAGTTAATATTACAAGCATGAAAAAGTATTAATTGATTTTTATACCAGCAATTCTCTGATTTTTGTCGCTTATTAAAAATTTTAATTTATCAATTTCAATAACTTCATAATTCTCTGTTATAAATATAGAGTAGATGCTAGCTACCATATCTGCCAAATCTACTTTAGATAATATCAGTAATCGCAAATTGAAAAATGATTTAGGAACAGTTTTAACAATTAAACATAATCTTCTATCATTTACGTGCCATACACCAGTAAATTTATTACCTGTGATAAATTCGCTAGGTTTAGATAAAAGAAAGGTTTGAATTCTAGTTTGCTCATAAGTCATATTATCTTTAAATTCGATAGAAATTTTTTCCCAATTTGTATTAAAACGCCATTTTCCAAAAAGTAAAATTTCTATTTCTGTATCAGACAGATTCATATTATTCATTGGTTTTCTCCCCTATTATTAATTAAATAATGTGCAATTTACTCATGGTAAAGTTTCATGACAAGTTTTGGCACGAGTAAAAAATAAATTCATCTGCCATACTAGCCAAGATCCAACTCGCCAAGCTGCCATTGACAGGGGGGTTGTAGATGAATATGAAGATATGTCTAATATATATATTTTGGTCATAATGTAACCATTTAACTGGTAGATGTCCCATCGGTGTCGTTGGGGATAATTTAAAAGTTAGTTGGTCGTAATTTAACCAATTTCCTTCTTTTCGCCAACCCAGGCGATCGCCAAGTCTTTTTTCTGTTTCATAATCTATTTGACCGCCTATTTCGTTCCAAATACTTTGCTGAACACTAAAGCCAAAGTAACCATGACTATATTGTTGCCAAAGTTGATCAATCTTATGAAAAGCTTGACATAAAAAGTTAAGAATATCTTCTTTATAAACTTCATTCCAATCATTCTTTCCCATAACTTGTAACATTAATTTAGTTGTTTCAATATCAGCCTCTTGCCATTTGTACTGTGTAAGAAAGTTTTGCAATTTACTGTAATCAATATTCCAATTACTTTTAAATTCTGTGGGAAACTTAATATCAGTATTATTATTAGGTTGTTCAGCCAATTCTATTTTTTCGATAGAAAGTTGAGGAGAAGGAGAAACAATATCTGCTTCTTCTATCCCTAGCACTTTTTTTTGAGCAACCAGTTGAGTAGACATATAATCAGATATTAGGTAAATTGCTTGATTTAAAGTTATCTCATCTTTACTAAAATCAAAGTTATGAACCTGTAAATCTAATAATTTTGACTGAAAAAAAGCATCTTGCAGTCTATCTTTTTTATCATAACTTGCCACTAATAAATTCAGGATGTCGTGAGACATAGTACTAGTATCTTGTATATTTAATAAATTAACTTGAGAATTTAAAGTACTACTTGCTAAATTTTGGATTTCTCCTACAATTGCGTAAAAATCTGCATCTACTTTGACTACATCATCTATTAAAGATTGAAACGGACTAAAGTAATCTTGTAGGGATTTTTCTAAATTAATTGCTGTTTCAGCTATTTTTGCGATTTCTTGACGAATTTTTGTAGCTCTGACTTGGTATCCATAAATTTCTTCATATACCTCTATATCTTTAAGTATTTTCTGAATAGCTTGTTTTTGATTTTTGGTATCTTCCGCTAAATTCTTAATCCCTTCACTGAGTAGCTTTACTTTTTCTAATATTAATAAGTTAGTATTACTTAACAGTAAAATAGATTTTAGATTTTCTTGTTCTTCCCATTTCAAATTATCAATTATTTGAGGATTTGTATGATTTTTTATCTCTAACTTATTTCTTTCTTCATTTACTTTTCTGATTTCATCATATTTTTGGTTAAATAGATTTTTCCAGTCATCTATAAATTTTAATAAAAAAAGTTGATAACTATTTTTATAATTTTCTAAAAAATCCAGAAGTTGAATATAATCTTTAATTAATAATTTAACATCTGCTAAAGTTTTTCCTTGACTAATTTCCTTTTTCCATTTGATTATTCCCCAAAAATAAGAATAATATTTAGTACCTTCTTTAATTAAGCCTTGACATTTTCTAATTTTTCTTTGAACTTTTTTTAGTTTTGGGTTTTTTAAAGTAGGAAATTTGTAATGTGTTTCATAAATCGTAATAGATTCATAAGTAACTAATTGTTTTTGCTTTCTAGTTAGCATCACTTATTTTTAAATATACAAATAGTTACTAAACCCTTACCCATTTCAATACCTCTGGATTTTTATTATAGCGGTAGGTGACACCATCCTTAGTAGTCACAAACTTTTCTTGACTAGCTTTACTTCTGATCGTAGTAATAGAATAGTCTGTTAATGTCTGAAGCTCTTTATGAGAAAGTCCTATAATTGTAGCGCTCGCTGCCGATTCTGGTTTCATTTGGAGTTCATTTTTAGGGTAAATATCTATCGTAATTTGCTCCTTTTTAACTGGTTTAACAACAATCCCTTTTTGCAATTGATAATCTGGCATAGAAACAAGTTGCCAATTAGATCCTTGTGAAAGCTCTAACACCCATTGATGATAATTAAATAAGCTTTCTCTATGACCAACGCTGATAAAAGTTGTTTTTGTTGATTGTAACTGTTGATATAAATTACCTTCGTTATTTAAATCTAAAGCACTCGTTGCTTCATCTAAGATAGTGAAACTAGGATGTGTAATTAATAGCCGTGCAAAAGCGAGGCGTTGTTGTTCTCCTAAAGACAATATATTTTCCCAAGGAACTTCAGTATCAAAGCCATTTACGCGGGTAAGTAAGTGTTGCAGGTTAACTTGTTGTAAAATGTGTTCAAGTTCGCGATCGCTCATTTTCCTCTCTGTGTGAGGATAAAGCAACTGTTCGCGCAAAGTCCCTAAAATAATATAAGGTCTTTGAGGTAAGAATAATACTTCTTTTAGAGGAGGACGCACTAGACGGCCAGTTCCTGCATTCCACAAACCAGCGATCGCTCTCAATAAAGAACTTTTACCCCTACCGCTAGGGCCAACAATCAATAACCCTTCACCTGGTTGGACAGCAACTGACAAATTTTCAACAATCACCTGTTCATAATTTGGCGTTTGTAAAGTGACATTCTCAAAAGCTAAACGTTCTTCTTCTATAATTTGAATAGTACTGACGTTCTCCGGTTGTTTACTAGCAACCTGTAGCGCATCTGAAAACTCTGCTAAACGCTTTACATAGCTAGAAAATCGTCCTGAAATTCCAAATTCAGATATTAGTTCTCCTAGAGCATTAGAAAACATAAAGCAAGCAAAACTAGCTTGGTTTATTTGTCCATAATCAATTTTATCTTGAAGAAATAAAGGTGTAAGAATAAACATTGAGAATACGCTAATGGCAGACTGATATGCTCTGCCAAAAGCGTCTTGTCCCCTCTCTAAATTCAGCCTGCGTTCAGCAGTTTTTAAAACGTTATTAAATCGGCGCTGAATTATATTTAATTCTTCATCTTCTCCCTGAAAAAAAGCGATTGATTCAGCGTGATTACGAACATGAGTTAAGCAATAGGCAAAATCTGCTTTAAATGCAAGTTCTTCTTGGTTAACTTTATTTATTGTTTGATTCAAGTAAACAGCTATTAAATTACCTAAAATTGTATAAATAACTAAATAAATTGCAATTTCTGAAGAAACTATCCAGAGAATTATCAAAGAACTTCCCATTTCTAAAGATTTTTCTAGTAAAGAAGAGGAGAATCTCAAGCCAATACTAGTAATGGGTTCTATCTCTTGGGATAAGCGTTGATCTGGATTATCTATATCAGATTTAAAATTTATTTTATAATAAGCTTGATTGCTTAGATATTTTTCTAAAACATGAAGATTTAGCCATTTATACCAGTCAAGAATTATTTTTTTTCTGACATATCTCAAAAGAGTTACTAACAAGACCATTCCTATAATAATGAGACTAGAAAACCATAAAGTACCATTGTATTTATCAAGGTCTCTCTGTTCAATAACGATATCAATTACATAGCGATTCCAGTAACTATTTGCAGCATTTGCACCGACAATTACGACTATTAATAATACTAAGGAAATAAGCATTACCCATGAGCGGATCACATCTGAAAATGCTCTTCCTTCTGCTTTTGTTGGATACCAATAAGGTTGAGCAACTACTTTCACATCCTGCCAAAATTGAATCAAGGTTGAAAAAGGATTTGTTGTATTTTGCTCACGCACAGATGGAGTTTGCATATTCTAAAAATGTAGCCGTTACTAATTACACTAAGAATTTTGAAATGGCCTTTGAGAATTAAGTTAGACTCAAAGGCCATTTTTCCTTTTAGAGAATGTCCGAAAACTTTTATGGTGTTGTATTCGAGATTTTTAGATCCCCTGTCATTATTTCTGAAAGGTTAAGGTGTTCAGATACCCGACTTCTTAAAGAAGTCGGGTATCTCACAACCCAGCAAAATTAATTAGACAGACCACTAGGTCAATGGTTCGTCATCAACAATTTCGACTGTTCTCGGAAAAGGGCCTTGGTCAGTCTCAGTAACGACTACTGGGTTAATATGATCTTTCAGTTTGAGTTTTAACTCATCTGAAATGGGCAATTCTTGAATTTCTTTGAGAAGAAATCTGACAGATTCAGTTTTGCTACGTTCTGTATAGACGAGCTTGAGAATGTTTTCAATTCCAAATCCCGCTATGTATTCCCCTAGAACAGCTACCAGCCCAAGCAAACCTAAACCTCCTAAGAGGCCAAAAGGCCCCCCCAGCGCTGAAAGCATAGCAACAACGGCGGCGACATTACCCCCTGCTGCACCCGTTGCGATCACGAAAAGTATACCAGGAAGTCCTAAACCAGAAATTTTTTTGACGAGTTCATCCATTGTACTTACCTACAATCCTTATAAAGTAAAAACATGACTAAGAGAGTCATTACTAATTTCTTTTGTGAAGAAATTAAAAATCTTACATCTTGCACCAACTAACTGGTGCAAGATTTAAGAAATCTGATTTAGCCCAACAAAAGACTACAAAGTTCATCGATTTGTTGACTTTTTTGAGATATTAATCGATGGGCTATAGCTTGTAGCTGACGAGTATTTTGGAGTTTGGTATTATCTATTTCTTCTAGTTCACTATCTAACAATGTTTGAAAGCGATAATAAAAACTTTTAGCTTCTTTATCACTAGGTTCAAACAACTGTTCTAATTCTCCAGCTACCACTTCACTACTACCGTCAAACATAATATTTAAAAGTGGCCTTCCCCATTGCAAGAGTCCCCAATTTTTGACTTCTTTATAAGGGTAGACACTCGTCGGCGAACCTGTACCTAAAGAAACTACTAAAATATCTTCTGTATTGAGGATTTTTTGATCTTTTTGTTTACTACTAATTTGTGCTTCTAAAATAGCTAAATGGGTTGGATTATTAGCAAACACTCCACCATCAATTAAAGTATAGGCGATGCCGCTATTGTGGGGGTTTACAATCCGACGAGGAGCAAAATAAGTCGGAGTAGCACTAGTTGCCAATGCTGCATCTAGGAGCGAAAAACCGCCACATAACTTCTGAAAATTCTTAGATTCTATTTGCTGTTTTTCTAGTTTGTTGGTAAAAAATATTGGAATTCGCTGCTCGATATCGTAACTCGTTACAAAAACTTCTTTGAGATTATTTTCTATAAGGGCGTTACCAAAATATTGCCTAAAAATTTCTTCTTTGCCTTCGGAAGGATATTTTGGCTGGAGAAATATATCCTCTAAGGGGCCAAGTAGTCTTTCAAACAATGGCTCATAAAATATTTCTACCCCATACTCAAGAAAGAACTGTAGGAGATCCTCAGCAGTGTATTCAGCTACTGGCAAGTTATCAGATACATCCAAACTTAATTTGGGTTTAGTTAGTCCGAGTGCTAAAATTCCGCCACTGGAAGTACCTGTAATTAAATCAAACAAACTGAATATAGGCTTTTGTGTCCGCCTTTCAATTTCTGATAGGAGTAATGCAGGAATAATGCCCCGAATACCGCCTCCATCAATGGAAAGTATTTTATATTTGGGACTGGCTTTTGTATTCATAGTTTCTGGCGATTCCTCCTGAGTTAATATTTGTGCTGGTTGGATATTGACGGGATCTTCAGTCTGATCTGCTTTGGTTTCCTCGTCGTATGGGCTGAGAGCGATCGCAGTTGGAATAATCTCAGATTCTTCGCTGTTTATTTCTGTCTGTTGAATTTCCTTTGGTTGGTTTTCGTCGTCGCTTACTAACGGCGATTCCTCCTGAGTTAATATTTGTGCTGGTTGGATATTGACGGGATCTTCAGTTTGGTCTGCTTTGGTTTCCTCGTCGTATGGTTCGAGAGCGATCGCAGTTGGAATAATCTCGGATTCTTCGCTGTTTATTTCTGTCTGTTGAATTTCCTTTGGTTGGTCTTCGTCGCTTATTAACGATACTGTTGCTGCTAATAAACTTGTCGTTAGTGGTGAGATATTTTCTTCAGGAATAACTGCTGTATCAGTTTGTATCTCTTCTTTTATATCTTCTTGATTGGATGATTCTGCTGCAAATGGAATTGGATTTAGTGATTGTGTTGCAAATGGGATTTCTGCTAAAGTCCAAATAGGATTACCACGAAAATTTCCTTGATAAGACTTTCCAGTTTGGTTTTTGACAGTTGTACCTTGCCCATCGTCTAATTTCCAGTAAGCCACTAATCCTGATTCATCTCCGACTATTTGCCCACAACGATGAGTCTGGATTTCTACTTGAGTACAGGGATAATTCCAAACGCTAATATTTGCTAATTGTCCTTTGAAATAGACTTGTTTGTGTAACGTTGCTCCCAGAGTTACAGAACTTGTGGCTTTGTTTAAAGATGAACCTCTAAGAGAATCGTTGTATTCATGATCGTCAAGATATACAGCTACTTGACCACTATTAAAAACAATAGCAAAAAAGTGCCATTGTCCTATAGTTAATTCTCCTTGCCCAAAGGTTTTTATACCCTTGCTGACACTTTCATCAATATAGACATCTAGATTTCCTGTTTCACTGATGCCGAATTCAAAGTTATCGCTGAATCTCTCTGAAGAACGAGCAAAAAATACATTGCGTGTCCCGTAACTAGTGGCTTTATTTGTTAATTCGTATGGATTTACCCATCCTGAAACCGTAAAAGCTGAACTCCCTTGAGCGAAAACGCCGCCAATATCGTTTCTGCCAAAATCTATATAATCATTTACCCCATTAAATGTTAAAACTGTTTGTGTATTTACTAGGTTTATCACAAGGATTAAATCTCCAAATGTTAATAATTTTTACTTTTAACTCAGGAATTTAATATCAATAAATTTTATAAAATAAATGTTACTAAAAAGTTTTAAAGTGGTAGGTGATATAGATGGCAAATCGGCTACTTTCTTCTATAGGATGCTACTGCAAAGTGTTATTTAACTTAGTAACTATAAGATATATAGAGAACAAGAAAAATATGCAAGGCTGAATACTCTAATTTTTATTAGTTAGTAACACTTCTGCGATCGCCTGCGAAATGGGGTAGTGTGGTGCATATATCTCCAGCCAAAAAAATTCCCCGACTGGGTTAACTTCGAGGAATACATGGCGACCATCGGGGGTGACAATAATATCAATTGCTCCATAATTTAAGCCAAAATAAACCATCAGTTTGAGAAGTTTTTTCTCAATATCTTCTGGCAAGTCGTAGGGTTGCCAACTTTTAACTAAGGCTCTCCCCTCTTTGCGCCAATCGTAAGTAGATCCTGATAAGCTTTGAGAATCTACTGCGGCAGTAAATACGCGGTGTCCAACAATAGTTGTCCGCAACTCCAGCGCCTTGGGCACATTTTCTTGAAAGGTCATCGGACAAAAACGCAGTCCTTCCATATTCTCCAAATCATCATTTGTAACTGGAGTGGTAAACACAACGTTTTCTCGCCCCTGCTGATCGTAAATAGCAAAGGAAGAAAGCATCTTGGTAACTATACCTTGCTTACACTCTTGAGCAAATTGTTTGACTGTTTCTGGATTGTTTGAAGTCAGAGTGCGTGGAGTTATAAGACCAACTTCTCGTGCAACTTGCAATTGTAGTTGCTTATTATTAGCCCGATCCACATTGGACATTTTATCAAAGTGGAATCCCTGAAGGCTAGCAATCATTCCTCTGACTGTGGCGCGACATTCATTAATTGACGCATCTCTGTATTGCTTATCCATTGAGTCGGGAATTTTTTCTCCGTAGCGCATCCGCCGATACCAAACTGAGGAGACTTCACTCAAATCTAGCTTCTGTTCGCCATCAGTAATAATTACCCGTTCAGTATCACCGGAGTAAATATCTAGCTTGACTTCAGTGGGATATCTGTCTGTGTCAAACCGAAATGCTTTTTCTTCTCTAGCCTCAATTTCGTTGATGACTAGAGGAATGCTTTCGTTGTCTTTACTAAACGTGACTATTAATACGGTCATAAATATTAAGTGTGAAGTATGTAGACACCCTTTAGGTGGCTTACCATAGGCTAGTATAAAATATTAAATTTTTGGTCGTGCTTTCTTTGAAGTAGAGCATCTGCGATCGCACTTGCAATCGGTAAGTTTAAATCCTTTTCCAGCATTCCCCACTCCCCCAGAGGGTTGATTTCCAAAAAGACGTATTCCCCTGATGGTGTGACAATGAAATCTAACGCTCCAAACAACAGCCCTAATTTCCCCATAAAGGCTTTGAGACAAATAACTACTTCATTAGGAAGCTGGTGATGTTGCCATGCGCCAACTTCAACACCAGGTTTACGCCAATCAACTTTGGCTGCTGTATACACATCTGCATTTAGCGCCCCCACAAATACATTACCATTCACATACACCACCCGTAATTCCTGTTGCTTAGGAATTTGCTCTTGAAAAACCATTGGGCAATAGCGCAGTGACTCAGCATCAACTAAATCTTCTTCTTTGACGATGCTGGTATACAGAAAAAACGAAGAGTTAGCTTCCATACTGCGGGAAAGAGCAGTTAAGAGCTTACTCACCATTTTGCCGTTAACTTGTCCGAAAAACTCTCGTGCTGCTTGAGCTTTGTTGGTAACAAGAGTCTGGGGAATAACAAAACCTACTTCAGACGCAATCCGCAGTTGACGCAGCTTGTTACTTGCATAATCTATCCGTTCTAAATTATCTACCCACGTAGCTCCCTTGAGACTGTCCCAAAAACCATCTAAAGTTGCAAGTGATTCTCTAACGCAAGCTTCTCGGAACTTTGGCGCTAATTCTTGACTCAGTTGTGGTTCCCAAATACGGCGCATCCATACAGCTTGCACCTGCTCTGTGCTGATAGAGTGGTTGTTATATTCTATAGTGTGGTAGCTTTTAGACTTATCAAAATGTGCTGTTAATTGCACTTCTAGAGGAAATTTATCAGTGTCTAGACGAAATGGTTGCACCCCTTTTTTTGATAAGGCTTCTGCCACTCTATCTATTGTGAAAAAATCACCACTGTGGGTGATTAATAAAACAACATCACAAGACAGGTGCATAAATATTTTTTATCATAATTTTAGGAGGTAGCTATTAAGTATTAGCAAAGAGATTGCTTTAGATACCCAAAAATATTTGAAGAATTTAGGGGAATAGAAAAAGCAATCACCTCCATCTGTGGAAAAGGTAACATGAAAGCGATCGCGTCTCTCAAGAGTAGTTTTTATTTATTTTATAACTTCTACTCTATTAAATTATGATGAAGCCAATTACAAGAGATTTCCCCGATTAGAAAGGCACTTTCAGATGAAGAAGACTAAATAATTTATTTATCTTCCAAGTCTGAAGGAAATTTGTAAGTCCAGGGAACATCTGTTCCTTCACCTTCATTAGCTTGCTCTTCCAAGAAACGTGCAAAAAATGGTAATGCTCCAACATCCACTGTTTTGACTGTCTTTTTAGGCATAGAGTTTTCCTTAAAGGAAATTATTTTTCAATTACAGATATATCAGTAATTAAATATCTTTTCAAGATCAGTTAAGACAGTTAAGAAGTAATTCTTCGAAGGATTTGAGAAAGTTAAGAAAGTTAAGCAGGTGCATAAGATAAATTTATTAACTTTTTATCATAATTAAGTAATCAATATCAAGTTGTAGTAATTTTATTTGATGAGATTATCCTGCTAATCTCTATATTTTCCAGCCTTCTCAACTTGTCCTGTCAGCACATGATAAGATCGCCGACATTATTGAGCGGGGCTGGTGAATTAGCTGGTTTGCTCCCTATCAATGCTTAAATGATGCAGTATGGAATAGGTTCTCCCAAGGCGAATCGAGGCGATAAGTTTGTAAATGCTGAGTTATTATTGTCTACTTTTACACTTTTAAGCTTACCCGTATTTTCTCTATTAGGAAGTTATATAAAGCCATCAAGCTCCTATATGAAGGTTAGTTAAATGTTTGATTAAATGTCTTAACTATCTTAACTGTCTTAACTGTCCATATTATCTACTTAACTTTCTTAACTTTCTTAACTGTTGTATTGGATATCTTGTTAAATGTCTTAACTGGTATTGCCTTTTATTTAAAAAACTGGGATTATCTGTTTACTGAAAAAATGCAAAAAAAGTGAATAATAACTTGTAATCTCTAATTACACTAAACAAACTTATTTCTACTTAAAATGTATAACTTTTAACTCAATAGCAATGTAGCACTTGAGAAATTTTTTGTATTTATTAAAAAAGGAATTGTGGACGATTACCTTGCGATTGGATATTATAATTCATCAATATTAAACTGTTAAATCGATGCTTTTTCATCTAGCTAAAAATATAAACCGATTTTTTGGATTTCTTAATTTCAAGACTGATTGATATACTTTCATTATCTAATAATTTTTTTATATAAAAGTAATTATTGAGAATAAACTCTATGGCTCAACAAAATTTATTAAAGCACATAGCTGAACAGAAAATTGTTATTACAGCGACGTTTACAAGTGAACTAGTTGAGGATTTCTTATCATATTGGTTTCAAGAGATAAAAATTAATTATTCAATAGAGTTTTCTCCTTACAATCAGGTATTTCAAGAACTGCTCAATCCAGCCAGTCTTTTGGCTAATAACCAAGATGGAGTTAATGTAGTTCTGGTTAGATTTGAGGATTGGGAAGGAACTAAGAATCGTCTGCAATTAAGAGTTGACAATTATCTAAAAGAAGAAATTTTTGGCGATCGCTTACGCCACACCTTACCAAATCATTTAGAAATAGCTCACCTGAACCAGTATGAAACCGAGTATCTGTATCAAGAAATTTTTGGCGATCGCGTTTATTTAAAGCATGGAATTGTTTTCAATGAAGACGACTGTATAATCGATGTCGGATCAAATATTGGTCTCTTTACCTTATTTGCCCAGCAAAAATCTCCCCAAGGGACTATTTACGCATTTGAGCCTGCGCCCCACGCCTTTGACAAGTTACAGACTAATGCAAAGCTCTACTGTCAAAATACCCATCTTTTTAACTGTGGATTAGGTGGCGAGTCCAGAGAAGAAACCTTCACTTTCTACCCTCGCTCCTCAGTTTTCTCAAGTTTTGCAGCTGATACAGAGCAAGATGAAAAAGCTATTCGCTCAGTCATTATTAATATGCTGCAACGCGATAATTCTCTAGATGAAGAGTCGTTAGAACGTCTAGCTGATGAATTTCTCAAGGATAGACTAGAGCAAGAAACTTATCAGGCTCAACTGCGAACTCTTTCAGAAATTATCGAAGAATACAAGATTGAAAAGATTGATTTGCTGAAACTAGATGCTGAAAAAAGCGAGTTAGCAATTCTCCAAGGTATTCAAGACAATCACTGGCCACTGATTAAACAGATAGTCATGGAGGTGCATGACCAAGAAGGCAGTACGCTTAAACAGGTCATACGTTTGCTGGAAGACAAAGGCTTTAATTTTGTTGTAGATGAAGAGTCTCTGCTGCACGGTTCAGGACTCTTTAATATTTACGCTACTCGTCTCAACCAGAACCACAACCCAGTATCACAACAATTTGGAAAAGACTTAGCCCAACTAGAGCAAACCGTTAAGGATTTTGGCAGCGCTTTGAAAACTGCAACAACGCGATCGCTAAATCCCTACTTAGTTTGTATCTGTCCTTCCTCTCCAACTACTGATATAGCAACTAACATTTTACATGAGAGAATGCAGGAACTGTTAGCAGCTGATCTCAAAGATGTTAGTGGTATGTACCTGATCAAAAGTCAAGAATTGACCAGTACTTACCCAGTAAAAGAGTACTATGACCCCTACGGTGACGAACTAGGGCATATTCCTTACACGCCGACCTTTTTCTGTGCCTTGGGGACAATGCTGGCGCGGAAAATCTTTGCTTTGCAAAGCTCTCCTTACAAGGTGATTGCCCTTGATTGTGACCAAACATTATGGAGTGGTATTTGTGGAGAGGATGGAGTTGCAGGAGTCAAAATCAATCCACCCTATAGAGCGCTCCAAGAATTTATCATCGCGCAGCAAGCAGCAGGAAAGTTGATTTGTTTGTGTAGCAAGAATGAACAAGAGGATGTATTTGCAGTCTTTGACCAACATCCAGATATGGTAATGGGTCGCCATCATCTCGTTAATTGGCGCATTAACTGGGAATCAAAATCGGAGAATCTGAAAGCTTTAGCTACCGAACTACAACTGAGTTTAGATAGCTTCATCTTCATAGATGACAATCCAGTTGAGTGTGCTGAAGTTAGAGCAAACTGTCCAGAAGTCCTGACATTACAACTTCCAGAACAACCCGATCGCATCCCGCAATTTTTAGAGCATATTTGGGCTTTCGACCAACTCCAAACCACTCAAGAAGACCAACAGAGAACTAATCTCTATCAACAGAATGTCCAGCGCCAGCGTTTGCAACAGGATTCTCTCTCCTTTAGCGATTTCCTCGCCCAACTGAACTTAGAAATTGAGATTTCGCCAATGCAAAACGAGCAACTTTCACGGGTTGCTCAACTTACCCAACGCACCAATCAGTTTAACCTCACAACAATCCGACGGTCTGAGGCTGAAATTCAACAACTTTGTAATTTAGAAAGTTTAGAGTGTCGGGTAGTCAAGGTAAAAGACCGCTTTGGAGATTATGGCTTAGTCGGTTTGCTCTTGTTTGAATCTCAACAAAATGCACTATCTGTAGATACATTTTTGCTTAGTTGTCGGGTACTTGGTCGGGGTGTGGAGCATAAAATGCTTGCCTATTTGGGAACTCTTGCTCAAGAAAGAGGATTGGAACGAGTCGAGCTTTTCTATAGACCTACAAAGAAGAATCAACCAGCTTGGGATTTTCTGGTTAGTATTGGTAGACAATTTCAGCAGGAGAAAGATGGCGGTTGGTTATTTAAGTTTCCATCTCAAACCGCATCCGAAAGCAATTTATTACACATATCCGATATAGATGCCGTAGATAAAGAGGCTAATGGAAGTCTAAGAAAAGCAACCTCGTCCGAATCAAGCAAAGTACTTATATCCGATAGAAATGCCGTAGATAAAGAAGCTGTAAAAGCAACCTCGTCCGAATCCGACAAAGTACTTATATTAGATAGATTTACCGTAGATATAAATCCCAATCAAGAACCAAAATCTGATAGCTCGGTAAAAATAGCCTCCTTTGCAGACTTCTTTGAGCGCATTGCTCGGAATCTCTACAGCCCCGAACTCATCCTCAAAGAGATTACATCCCGACAACAGCGCCAACGTCCTCAGTTAGATATAGAATTTGTTGCTCCTCGCACTCCTATAGAGGAGGCGATCGCACATTTATTCGCAGAAGCCCTCAAACTAGACAAAGTAGGTATTGATGATAACTTCTTTGAACTAGGTGGCGACTCGATTCGAGGAGCGATTCTGATTAATAAATTGCAAGCACAACTAAATGAGATTATTCATTTTGTTGTCCTATTTGATACTAAGACAGTTTCTAACCTAGCAAGTTACATAGAAGAACACTATCCACAAACAGCAGCAAAACTTCTGGGTAAAGAAACAACTGCAATTAGTGAACTACCACAAGAGCGTATTGATGAAGCTAAAGTTTTGCAAATGCGATCGCTTATTCCCTCCATTGCTCCCCCAATAGATGACGACGCAATCAAAAACCCACCAGCTATCTTTATCCTCTCGCCTCATCGTAGCGGTTCTACCTTACTGCGCGTCATCCTGGGGGGAAATCCGCAGTTGTTCGCGCCTCCAGAATTGGAACTGCTGACGTTCAATACACTTGGTGAGCGAAAAGCAGCGTTTTCTGGACGTTACAGCTTTTGGATGGAAGGGACAATTCGGACAATCATGCAAATCCGTGGGTGCAGTCCAGAAGAGGCGATCGCACTTATGGAAGAATTGGAAGCGAAAAATATCACCACAAAGCAGTTCTACCAACTTATACAGCAATGGCTGGGCGATAAAATCTTGGTAGACAAGACCCCCTCCTACTCCATAGATTTAGAGACCCTTAAACGAGCGGAAATAAACTTCCAAAACCCGCTCTACATACACCTTGTGCGTCATCCTTATGCAACGATGCGTTCTTATGAAGAAGCCAGAGTAGAGCAAACATTTCCATATCAACATCCCTTCAATAGACGAGAACTCGCTGAACTCGTTTGGCTAATTAGCCATCAAAATATTCTCGAATTTTTGCAACAAGTTCCCCAAGAACGCCAGTATCAAGTCAAATTTGAAGACATAGTTAGCCAGCCGCAGATAAGTGTTG
This sequence comes from Nostoc sp., assembly GCF_036917775.1. GTDB lineage: Bacteria > Cyanobacteriota > Cyanobacteriia > Cyanobacteriales > Nostocaceae > Nostoc. The sequence goes on along the minus strand of NZ_JBALEQ010000144.1, from coordinate 43,428 downwards.
AGGGCTTATGCCAATTTTTAGGGGTGGAGTTCCATCCTGATATGCTGCAACCATACAAAGAGAAAAAGCAGCGTATGACCGATGGGATTTATGCCCAGTCTAGAATGGTGGGGGATGTGAAATTCCATGAACATCAGAGTATTAATGCTAGCACCGCAGATAGTTGGAAGCAGTATTACAGCACTGACTTCTTAAGTGATGTAGCTTGGCGAGTAGCAGAGTCTTTGGGATATCAAAGAAATAACCGTGCTATTGCGAAAGTTCGTCGGGGAAATCAAACAGAATCTCAGACTTTCCCTGTTTCTTTCGCCCAGCAACGCCTATGGGTTTTGGCGCAATTGGAGCCGGACAACCCTTTCTACAATATGTTTAAGGCTGTTCGTCTTAATGGGCGTATAAATATAGAAGTTTTAGAACGCAGCCTCAACGAGATTATCCGCCGTCACGAAGTTTTACGCACTACTTTTAGTGCCGTGGAGGGAAAGCCTGTACAAGTAATTGCTCCCCACGCAACTATGAAACTCTCGGTTGTAGACTTGCAAGGTTTGTCAGGACAAGAACAGTTGCAATGCTTGGCAACTCAGGATCAATTGCAACCCTTTGATCTCACCAAAGGACTGTTGCTGCGAGTCACCTTAGTACAACTCAAGTCAGAGTCTTATGCTTTGTTATTGACCATGCACCACATTATCGGTGATGGCTGGTCAATGGGAGTATTCATCAAAGAATTGTCGAGTTTATATCAAGGTTTCTTGGTTGGCGATTCTTCTCCCCTCCCACAACTACCGATTCAATACGCAGATTTTACGATTTGGCAACGCCAATGGTTGCAAGGAAAAGCACTACAAACTTCAATCAATTACTGGAAGCAACAATTAGCAGACACACCACCTCTTTTGGAACTACCTACGGATAGGCCTCGTCCCTCTGTACAAACTTTCCGAGGTTGGTGTTTTTCCTTCCAGCTAGATGCAAAACTGACGGCATCGCTGAAAGAACTCAGCCACAAGTCAGGAACTACCTTATTTATGACCTTGATGGCGGCTTATGCGACTCTACTATTCCGTTATAGTGGTCAGCAAGATATTTTGCTAGGAACACCGATCGCTAGCCGCAACCATCAAGAAATAGAAGGGTTAATTGGCTTTTTTGTCAATACCTTGGTGATGCGAACTCGCCTAGAAGATAATCCGAGTTTCTCAAAACTACTAACGCAAGTACGTTCTACTTGCATGGATGCCTACGCCAATCAAGACGTACCTTTTGAGCAGATTGTCGAGGCTTTACAAATAGAGCGTAGTCTGAGCCACAGTCCCCTATTTCAGGTGATGTTTGCATTGCAGAATGCTCCAATGGAGCAATTAGAAACGCCTGAATTAGCTGTTACTCCTCTACATCTAGATAACGTCAATGCCAAGTTTGACCTCACATTACAAATGTGGGAACAAGATAACTGCTTACAAGGGTTCTGGCAATATAACACCGATTTATTTGATGAAGATAGAATCGCTCGCATGACTGGTCATTTCCAGACATTATTAGCGGGAATTGTGGCGAATCCTCAAACATCAGTAGCTACATTGCCATTGCTAACTGAGCGTGAACGTCATCAATTGCTAGTGGAATGGAATGATACTCATATACCATATCCCGATACTAAATGTATCCATCAAGTATTTGAGGAACAGGCAGAACAAACACCAGATGCGATCGCTGTTGTGTATGAGGATGAGTCTCTGACATATCGGGAATTGAACGATCGCGCCAATCAATTAGCGCATTATCTACAAAGCTTGGGAGTTGGAACAGAAGTACTAGTGGGGATCTGCGTTGAGCGATCGCTCGAAATGATTATCGGCATCCTCGCCATCCTCAAGGCAGGTGGTGCTTATGTTCCCTTTGATCCAGCCTATCCCCAAGAACGCTTGGCTTATATGTTCCAAGACACAGGGGTATCGGTGCTGCTCATTCAACAGCAGTTGATAGGATTACTACCCCCAAACTCAGCTAAGGTCGTTTGTTTAGACACAAATTGGGAAATTTTCAACCAATACAGCCAACAGAACCTCAAGACAGATGTGAAACCAGACAACCTAACTCACATCATGTATACCTCTGGTTCGACAGGTATACCCAAGGGTGTCTGCATTATCCACAGAAATGTCGTTCGGTTAGCTAAGGGAACAAACTTTGCATCATTAACACCACAAGAAGTATTTTTGCAACTTGGTCCCCTTTCCTTCGATGCCTCAACACTAGAAATTTGGCCCTGTCTCCTGAATGGAGCCAAGCTCATCCTGATGCCTAGCCAGAAGCCATCCTTAGAAGAGTTGGGTGAAATCATCCAGCGCTATCAGGTGAGTATTCTCTGGCTGACAGCCAGTTTATTCCATCTGATGGTGGATGAAAGATTGCACGATTTACAACCTGTGCATCAATTGATGAGTGGAGGTGATGTATTATCTGTAGCTCACGTCCAAAAAGTCCTGCGAGAACTCCCCAATTGTCAATTTATCAACGGCTACGGCCCTACGGAAAATACTGTATTTACCACTTGCTTTACTGTATTGGCTGAAAGTCGAATTGATAAATCAATTCCCATCGGTCGTGTCATTGGTAATACACAAGTCTATATATTAGACTCCAATCTCCAAGCTGTACCCATCGGGGTTTGGGGCGAAATGTGTGTTGGTGGTGCTGGTTTAGCCAGGGGCTACTGGAATCGTCCTGAACTGAATCAACAAAGATTTATTCCCAATCCTTTTGGGCATCCGAATGCCGATCGCCTGTATAAAACAGGAGATTTAGTTCGTTACTTACCTGATGGGAATATTGAATTCTTTAGTCGCATTGATAACCAAGTTAAAATCCGTGGTTTCCGAATTGAGCTTGCAGAAATTGAGGTGATTTTAACTCAACACCCCCAAGTACGGGATGCTGTTGTCATTGCTAGGGAAGATAAGCCAGGAATTAAAAATTTGGCAGCATACTTGATCTCCGAAGGAAAACAGCCAATTAGTAGCGAGTTGCGATCGTTCCTTAAAGAAAAGCTTCCCGACTATATGATTCCTGCATCCTTCACAGTTCTAGAAGCTTTTCCGATTACACCCAATGGCAAGGTAGACCGCCGTGCTTTACCAGTACCAGAGTTCGAGTTTAATGACAAAACTAGCTTTGTCTCTCCCCGCACCGACGTTGAAAAAATCTTGGTAAAAATTTGGCAAGATGTTTTACTATTAAAACAAGTTTGTATTCACGACAACTTTTTTGAATTGGGCGGCGATTCCATTATTGGAATCCAAATTATCGCCAAAGCAAATCTTGCTGGATTAAAACTAACTCCAAAACAGCTATTTCAGCACCAAACTATTGCTGAATTAGCTGCTGTAGCTGTGACAACTACCTCTAAGGAGGCAGAACAGGGCTTAGTTAAGGGCATTGTTCCCTTAACACCGATTCAGCATTGGTTCTTTGAGCGAAACTTACCCGAACCCCATCACTTTAACCAATCTTTTCTGCTAGAAGTTCCGCCCAATATCCAACCGGAATTACTAGAACAGGCATTACAAAAGCTGGTGTACCATCACGATGCTTTACGGCTGCGGTTTGTGCAGCAAGCAGCGCGATGGCAACAATACAACAGTGATGTGTGCAATGCAGTATCTTTAGCCATCGCTGATTTATCCAACCTGACTCAAGCAGAACAATCAAAGGCAATTGAGTTAAAGGCAGATGAAATACAGCGATCGCTAAATTTAGCAGATGGGCCGTTGCTGCGGGTTGTACTATTTAACTTAGGCAAATCTTCCCCTAGACGGTTGCTCATCGTCATCCATCACTTGGCTGTAGATGGGATTTCCTGGCGGATTTTGCTAGAAGATTTAGCTGGGGCATACAAACAGTTAGATAGTGGGAACAACATCGAACTCCCTGCAAAAACAACTTCCTTCAAAGATTGGGCTATCCGATTGCAGGATTATGCAGGTACTCAAGAACTGCACCGAGAGCTAGATTACTGGCTGCACTCAAGGTCATTCCCAGTTCCTTTACCGTTAGATTACCCTGCTGTTGCCTCAGCAAACACTGTCAGCTCAAGTCGCGTTGTTTCTGTATCACTAAGCAGAGAACAGACTCGCACCCTGTTGCAGGATGTCCCTGGAGCTTATAACACCCAGATTAACGATGTGCTATTGACTGCATTAGTGCAAAGTTTTGCTGGATGGACAGGCTATGACTTTCTACTGATTGAATTAGAAGGTCACGGACGGGAGGACTTATTTGAGGATATAGATTTGTCCCGCACAGTAGGCTGGTTTACCAGTTTATTCCCCGTTTGCTTAAAACTTGGAAGTCTTCACCATCCTGGAGAGGCTCTCAAGTCAGTCAAAGAGCAACTGCGAGGCATTCCCAACCGAGGTATTGGCTATAGCATCCTGCGGTATCTGACCATGGATACAACCATAAACAAGCAACTTGAACTGTTCCCTCAAGCTCAAGTGAGCTTCAACTATTTGGGTCAATTCGACCAAACGCACCTAGCACCCCTTGGTTGGAAATATGCCCAAGAGTCTAGCGGTTCTATTCACAGTTCCAAAGGACAGCGCCGCCATTTGTTGAATGTGAATGGATTAGTCATTGAAGGTAGATTGCAGATGGAGTGGAAATATAGCGAAGCTTTCCATTACCAGACTACTGTAGAAAATTTGGCTAACAACTATGTGAAAGTCTTAGAAGCTATTATTGACCACTGCTTATCCCCAGAAGCAGGAGGTTATACCCCTTCAGATTTCCCAGAAATTGGTTTAAGCCAAGAAGCGTTGGACGAACTGCTAGCAGAAATTGAATGAAGTTATTGACAAATCATCTCTATCAAGAGAAGACGTGCCCTCACTTTGTCGATTGTTTGAATTTTTCCACACCAACCATATTCATTATTTATGACAATCTCGAAAGCTACACTCACAACTGCGCGTGATTCAGGAGTTTTAGTTAATAAACTTGCTTCCAAGATTTCCTGTATTTCATATCAAAGTATGCGTCGGTCTAGCAGAGTATTGAGAGAATTTGTACTTTATTATTTTCCCATTTATAACCTCTCAATGAATGACTTTTTTCGGTTTTATCCAGTTTTAGGCTTTATTGAAGCTCTGGTTTATCAAACTGATGATGAAGTTGAAAAAATTCAAAGTGAAGGATATGGAAAGCTCCAATATTCTCCTTGGCACTCCAAGCAAGAAATGATCTTAGCTGTTTTAGAAGAGCATAATCTCAAGCATTGTCAGGTTGAATTGTATATGGAAAAGTTGGGAGAATATTTTGAATTAGAAACTCAGCTATTAGCTAGCTCTCATGTTACTCATGGAATGATTAAAAAGGCGGCAGAATTACGTTCTTCTGACTATCGAGTTTTACATTGTACTTTGCTCAAAATGTTAGGTTTAAATTATCTAGAAGATGAGCTAAATGAAGAATTAAGACTGATGTGGCCTTTAGAAGTTTTAAATGACATTGAAGATGATCTGATGTTTTATTCAGATGATGTAGCAGCTAAACATTATAATACCTACAGAATGTTTGTGAAAGTTTATGGAGAAAAAGCGCCTTATTTCTTAAAGAAAGAGTTAGACTTTTATGAAAGTCTATTTCATAAACAGTTAGGGCGATTTTCTGGCATGAAGCGAGATTCTTTCCTCAAACCTTGGAATGCCTATCGTCTCGACCATCCAGTACCAGTAATCCCTGAACCGATTATTGAAGACTAATATTAAGTATTGCTAATGACTAATAGGGAATTGCTAATTGTGAATATTATCTACACTGTTAGTTATTAGCAGCTTCTTGATAAAGCGAAACTAAATGCTAAAAGGAGTCAAATTATGTATCAAAATAGCAATTCGCAAGTCCTCACAACCTATAGTAAATTAGTCGTTGACCTATTTTGTGCCGTTGATTCTTCTGGTTGGGAAAGTCTAGCGGAGATTTTTCATAGTAATATCATCTATGAACGTCCAGGTTACAGTCCTTTTGTTGGGATTGAGCGTATACTTCAGTTTTATCAAATGGAAAGAGTAATTGCATCAGGTAAACACCACATTGAGCATATTACAATTGATGGCAGTTATGGAGCTTGTTGGGGTAGATTTGTTGGTATTAGCAAGGACAGTAGCCAAATAGATGAGCTTTTTGCTGATGTATATTCTTTTGAAAAAGGTAAAATTAAAACTCGCAAAACTCACTTTTTTAGACCAGCAGTTTAGTAAAAGGGTAAGGGTAGGATGGTGGAGAAACAGCGTGGTGTAACAATATGGCTAACTGGTTTGAGTGGTGCTGGCAAAACCACCATCTGCCAATTTTTGGAAACAGAACTGCGACGCACCGGATATAAAATTGAGGTACTTGACGGCGATGTAGTTCGCCAAAACTTAAGTAAGGGGTTAACTTTCAGCAAGGAGGATCGTAACGAAAATATTCGGCGAATTGGTTTTGTAGCTCACCTGTTAACTAGAAATAATGTGATTGTACTGGTTTCAGTAATCTCGCCATATCGAGCGATTCGTGAAGAAATCAAAGAACGGATTGGAGATTTTATTGAAGTATACGTTAATGCCCCATTAGAAGTTTGCGAACAGCGAGATGTCAAAGGTTTATATAAAAAAGCTAGGGCTGGCGAAATTAAAAATTTCACTGGAATTGATGATTTATATGAAATACCTCTTGAACCTGATGTTGAATGCAAAACTAATCAAGAAAGTATTTCCCAAAGCGCAAATAAAATTTTGGCTAAATTAGAAGAGTTAGGGTACACCAATTCCCTAATGCTGCCACAATTCCATAACAATTACTCCCGAATATGATGATTGAGGAGGAAAAAAGGAAATGACTTTAGTGAAAGAAAAGGAACTGTGTAAACTTTTTATTGAAGTTGGACAACAACAATATTCCCTTGTTGCTATGGGGACTAATTTTGCTAAGAACAATGAGGTAGCATGGACTAGTTTTATCACCAATTTATTATCAGCAAAAGGCAATCCTACCATTGAAAATATTTATAAATATTTAGTAAATGGAGTTGCTGAATATAACAAACAAAATCAGTCAGAAGTCAATATTAAAACTGTTTATAATTATTTTGCTGCTAAAATTATTCGTTCAATCTTTGTTGAACCATCAGAACTAGAGAAAAACTGGTATTTTATTTGTCGCGCGGCAGAAATTCCCAAGTCTGGAGATTTTATTACTGTTCAGGTTTTTCAGGAACCGTTAGTGGCTGTACGCCAAGCAGACGGAAGGATTCGCGTTTTCCTTAATGTCTGCACTCATCGGCAAGCACCGGTTTTTGAAGGTCACGGTTGTGTAAATGTAGATAAATCGGCTCTTTGTCCTTATCATGGATGGGCTTATGGTATAGATGGTCATTGCAAGAATGCACCAGGGGCAAATAGAGGAGAGTTTGGTGCTGATTTTGATTTGACAAACTACAGTTTGCAGGAGTTTGAGGTCAAAATTGATGAAAATCAGAGGATTTTTGCCAAGCTTTCAGAAAATAGTCATCTCAAGCAAGAATCACAACTTGAAAGCCATCAAAATATCGGAGTAGAAATTATAAATCTGCTTAATTCTGTGAGTCCAGGCTATGCAGATGGAGAAAGCGCTACACTTCCAGAACAAATCCGCCTCTGGTTGAGAGTTGGTTATTTAGAAGAGAATATAAAACAGCTAATTGTAGAGATTACCTCAGAAGGAAGAAGCGATCGCCACCAATTAATATTAGAGTCATTGATGGCGGAACTAAAACACGTTATCCTGACTGTTGATAGTGATGGGTCAACCCCAGAACTGGATGAAGTGCTGCAACGAGTTTACAGCAATGACGATCAACAGCAAATCATTGGAAAGTCTATTGAGTATTCCAAAATTGATGCTGATGACATAGAATATCCCGAATCATCTGAAAGAAGGCAAGCATTGCCAATCTGGATTTATGGCGATGCAGCATTGTTTGCGCTGGAAGTTGAGCATTTAATTAAACCAACTTGGCAATTTGTTTGCCATATCAACGAAGTTCCACAACCGGGTAACTTCACTTGGCTAGATATTGTTGGTGAAAGAGCATACGTCATCCGCACTGCAAGCGGTGAATTGTTCGCTGGCAAACTTCAGGATGTCACACAACGGGCAAGCTATCCAAAATTTGGTTTACCCAATTACGGTTTAGAACCCATCGATATTGATATTTTTTATGGATTTATTTTCATTCGCTTTAGTTGGGAAGGCTCAAGATTAGCCGATAGTTGGTATTTACCTGGGTTATTAGAACCCTACCAATTGGAAAATATGCAACCCATTGGTGGAGTTGGTCGCTATGACATTAATGTGGAGGTGGATTACAAACTGTTGTGGGAAAACTTTTTAGAAGATTACCATTTTCCCATGATGCACAAAGGTTTAACTCGTCGGTTTGGAGTGTCGAGTGATTGTGAAGGCATTAACGGCATGATTATTCCGATGCGCGATCCGGCTTCACCCAGCTTAACTCCAATCGAGCGACAATATTATGATTGTGCCAAAGCGATCGCTCGACATTCTTGGGAGCATGAGCAGGAATTACAAGATTTTGCTGCTAAAAACGATTCTCTACCTGAAACGCTGTGTTATTCAGCCTTCTGCTCGATGTCGGCGCAAGAAGAAATCCCAATGCCTTTTTCTTTGAGCGTATTTCCCGAACACGTCCAAACATTTTCCTTAGTTCCCGCCGGGCCAAGAGAGTGCCGTTTTCATGTTCGCAGTTATGGTCATGTTCTTGACCCAAATGATCCTCACAGTAAAGCCATTGAAGATGCGCGACTAGCGAACATCCAACTACTTGTGGAATCGTTACATGAGGACATTCGCGTTAACTACATCTGTCAAGACAGCGTTTCCTCGCGGCTGTTTGAAAAAATCGGAGTATTTAGTATTGCCGAATTTGATGTTGCTAAGTTTCAGGAGGCTATTTACACCAAACTACCAATAACCCGTCGTCAACGAAAACCATTATGACTACCACTGTCCCATCAGTCAATGCTGTAACTGAAATTGAGACTCGCAAAGCTGACCACCTACGTGTCTGTTTAGAAGAAGATGTCCAGTTTCAGCACGTAACTAGTGGATTTGAGTGCTATCGCTTTACTCATGATTGTCTTCCTGAAATTAACCGCAGTGACATTAATCTGCAAACAACCTTCCTGGGCAAAAATCTCGGCGCTCCCCTACTGATTTCTTCCATGACAGGAGGAACCGAATTAGCGCAGCTAGTCAACACTCGTTTAGCAACTGTTGCTCAACGCTACCAATTAGCAATGGGAGTTGGTTCGCAACGAATTGTGATTGAACAGCCTCATTTAGCTTCTACTTTTGCCGTGCGTTCCTTTGCTCCTGACATTCTCTTGTTAGCGAACTTGGGAGCTGTGCAACTAAATTATGGATGTGGGCTGGATGATTGCTTGCGCCTTGTAGATTCCTTGGAAGCGGATGCACTAATTTTGCATCTCAACCCCCTGCAAGAATGTGTGCAATCACGGGGAGATACAAATTTCCGGGGGCTATTGAGTAAAATTGCCCAACTTTGTCAGCAACTACCTGTTCCAGTTGTTGTTAAAGAAGTGGGAAATGGAATTTCTGCGGCGATGGCACAAAAGTTAGTTGATGCAGGAGTTTCAGCTATTGATGTCGCCGGTGCAGGTGGAACTTCATGGGCAAAAGTAGAAAGCCAACGCGCCAAAGACAACAAGCAGCGCCGTTTGGGACAAACTTTTGCTGATTGGGGTTTACCAACTGCCGAGTGCATCAATTCCATCAGAGCAAACGCGCCGACAATTCCCTTGATTGCTTCCGGCGGGTTAATTAACGGATTGGATATAGCCAAAGCGATCGCTTTAGGAGCCGATTTAGCAGGTTTAGCCCGACCTTTTTTAGAAGCAGCCGTCAAATCGGAAGCCGCCGTTGATGAGTTGGTCGAAGTTCTGATTGCTGAACTCGAAACAGCTTTATTTTGTACTGGCAATGCCACTTTAGCAGAACTCAGAAGTTCTGGGGCATTGCAACGTGTCTAAATGAAATGAGTAGCATATATAACATGGAACTAGATGACTGCATTCAACCCACGCAAAACGCCCTCCACATTCGGGGCATAATTGCGATCGCGATCGTCAGTCTAATATGGGCGACAACCTTCCCACTGACCAAAGATGCAGTTACTAGCTTTTCACCAGCCGTACTCACCGCCAGCCGTTTTACTATTGCAGCTGCAATATTTACCGCGTACTTACGCTCTTTAAACGTTCAAATATTACGTGATGGCATAGTTTTAGGACTTCTACTTTTCGCCTGCTTCGCCTTCCAAGCGATCGGGCTGGAAACTGCCAATGCCAACCGAGGAGGATTCATTTTCAGCCTCAATGTGATCATCGTACCCCTGCTGGGGGCGTTATTCGGTCAGCCTTTGCTACTTAAAACTGTACTCGCCGCCGGAGTTGCCCTCACAGGTATCGGCATTATGTGCTGGGAAAATGGCTCTCTAGGTATGGGTGACTTGTTGTTGTTTGGCGACACCTTCATTTACGGTGTTTATATGCTGGTACTTCAAGAAACGGCACAACGCCACTCAACCCTATCCTTGACTGCTATCCAACTGTGGATTGTAGCAGTGTTAAGTACCATCTGGGCAGTGCCGGATTTAAGCGTCGGGCAATTTGAGACTCTGAGCAATAACTATGGAATTGTCCTTTACCTCGGTCTGGTAGGGACTGCTGGTACTACCTGGTTAGAAACAATAGGTCAGCAATGGATTTCAGCTTCCGAGGCAGCGCTACTGTGTACCCTCGATCCGGTACTCACGTCCGTTTTTTCCTTTTGGCTACTCGGTGAGAAGTTTGGAGTACGCGGTTTGATTGGTACGGCTTTGGTACTAACTGCATTGATTTTGAGTCAGAGTAAGTCTCAATATATAGATCGAAAATTTATATTTGGCGCAGAAAATGTTTAAAAATTAGTAATTTTAACTTGATTTTTTCTACTATACGACCTTGATTAAAACGATGCTAAAGTTTTCGATTGAATTTCGACCTCCTATTCCTCCTACAAAAAGTTTGATTATCGGTACATTAGGGCCTAGTGGTACTAGTAGTGACTATGCTTCTAGCTATATAATTAAACAATTAGAGTCAGAGGAATTAACTGGAGAAATTCAGTTATTTGATGGTTTTCCAGATGTTAAAGAAGCTTTGCTGCAAGACAAGATTGATCTAGCTCTAGTTCCTCATGCTTATCAAATGATTAATGAGTTTTATATGGAGCCAAGTTTTGATTTAGGCTTCATTTTTATCTATCCTACTCCAGTTTATGGATTAGCTAAGAAAAAAAATACAGAGGTAGTTTTTAAAGGAGCTAGACTTGTTACCCATCCGGCACCTTTACCTTTGTTGTCAAGACTTTTACCAGACTCTCAAGACCAATCAGAAATTCAGGTTGATTTGTCTCCTTCTACTAGCGATGCGGCAATTCAAGTACAAAAGGGTTTAGCTACTCTAGCTATTACTAATAAAAATGCTGTTGACGCTTATGATTTAGAGTTTATTTCCACCTATGGAAAAATCCCTATGAGTTGGTCAATTTTTTATAAAAAATTAGCAGAAAGTCATGTCTAAATTTTTCCCAACTCCCAAAATTACAAAAATTGGTTCAGATGTAGAATTAATAGCTTATGAATGTCAAGATACACTTGTTCAACTAGTGTATCTTGCTCCTGGAGCTAATTTTGCCCTGCATGAACATCTAGAAAGTCAGATGGGAATGATCATTTCTGGTCGTTTAGAAATGAACGTCAACGGAACCAAAGAAATTATTGAACCGCTACAACAAGCTTACATTGCCAATGCTTATGTTCCTCACGGTTCTGTAAATATTTTTCCAGAAACAGCAATAGTATTCGATGTAAAACGGATCGTAAATTCCTTACCATCAGAAAAAGCAGACGAAGTGTTTCTCAAGGCATCGCCTAAAAAAGATGAAATTACTGGTTTACCATGTCAATCTATTGTTGCTTCTTGGTTTGAGATTGTGATTACTGAAATTCCCCCAGGAGGAATTATCCCAATGCAACAATCTGCTAGCGAACAAATGGGAATAATCCTGAATGGACAGTTGATGATGTCTGTAGAAGACGAACAGCAAAGACTAGAATATGGTAGTATTTATTATGCTCCAGTTAATGTGTTTTGTGGAGGATATAATTCTTCTAATGAAGCAGTATCTTTGATTAAAATTTTGATTCAACCTAGTTCTCGTTTATCTTACAAAGAAGTTTCTTTAAGTGAAATAACTGCGCGATCGCTAACTGCTTCTTAAAGGAATATTCATCATGGATTTAGGATTAACACAGAAAGTAGCTTTAGTGACAGGAGCAAGTGCTGGTATCGGTTATAGCGTTGCCCAAAAGCTGGCAGCAGAAGGTTGTCAGTTAATAATTTGTGGGAGAAATTCTGAGCGCTTAGAACAAGCTTATCAAGGTTTAGTTAGTTCCCAAGCAAAAGTTATCCCCATTCTTGCTGATGTTCAAAAGGCAAGTGATTCTCAAAAATTAGTACAAGAAGCTCTCAACCAATTTGGCAAAATTGATATCTTGGTCAATAATTCTCAGGGAGCTACATTTTCTAATGAAGCAGTAGAAAATCTATCTGATGAAGATTGGTCAACTGTTTTTGAAGGCAAGTTAATGGGCTATATTCGGATGACAAATCTGGTGCTACCGACGATGAAAAATCAGCAATGGGGGCGCATTATCAATATTGTTGGCACATCAGGAAAAGAACCTTCTAGTCGTCTTGTTAAATCGGGAGTGTGTAATGCTGCATTAATCAACTTTACTAAAACTGTTGCCACAGAAGTTGCTAAGTCGAATGTTTTAGTTACCTGTGTCAATCCTGGTCTGATTGATACTCCAAGGCATAGAGAATATTTAGAAGTATTCGCCCAAAAGGAAGACCGAAATATTGAGGCGATTATAGAAGGAATAGATAAGACAATTCCTATAGGTCGTCGTGGTCTTTCTAGTGAAGTTGCTAATTTAGTTGCTTTTTTAAGTTCGGAATGCGCTAGTTATATAACAGGTGTAACTATTGCAGTAGATGGCGGGTTGTCTACGGGAGCTTTTTAAGAAAACGAACCGCGAAGGACGCAAAGGACACGAAGTTAAGAAAAGGTTCAAAGATTTTTCGCATAATTCATATAGATTTTTATAGATTTGCATTTTTGTGGTTAGTTCAAAAAAAATACTTAATATATAAAATAAAACAATGGTAGCTATACAAAATCAAAATAAAACTAAAGATATTGAAGCCATATATCCCCTTTCGCCAATGCAGCAGGGGATGCTATTTCATACTCTCTATCAGCCAGAATCAAGAATATACTTTGAGCAGTTTCGCTTCACTATTCACGGCGATTTAAATAAGAGCGCGTTTGAGCAAGCTTGGCAGCAAGTGGTACAGAGACACGCAGCTTTACGGAGTCTTTTTGTTTGGAAGAACCGCAAACAGCCAGTCCAAGTAGTGCGTAAACAGGTTAATTTAACTTGGATTAACAGGGACTTGCATTTGTTCTCAACTGAGGAACAACAAAAACAAATTACTTCTTTCTTAAATATAGATAAAGAGCAAAGTTTTGAACTTGACAAAGCACCATTGATGCGCTTTGTTTTATTTCGGTTAGCAAACGAAACCTATCATTTTGTCTGGAGCTTTCATCATATATTGCTTGATGGTTGGAGTTGGCCGATTCTCTTTAAAGAAATCTTTGCTTTTTACGAGTCCATCACCAATAATCAACCATTATATTTAGCCCCAACTCGTTCTTACCGAGACTACATTAATTGGTTACAGCAGCAAGACTTATCTAGTGCAGAGGAATTTTGGCGGCGAACTCTTGAGGGTTTTACTGCTTCTACCCCTTTGGTTGTGGAACAAGCTGTAGGGCAGATTGCTCACCAGCAAACCAGTTATATTCGACACCAACATCTATCAGCCGAGGCAACTGCTACTTTAAAATCTTTTGCCCAACAACATCATCTCACCCTTTCTACCTTGATACAGGCAGCTTGGGCATTATTACTGAGTCGTTACAGTGGTGAGTCTGATGTGGTGTTTGGGGCTACAGTGTCCGGTCGTCCTCATAATTTATCTGGTGTAGAGTCGATGGTGGGGTTGTTTATTAATACCCTACCTGTACGGGTAAAAATTCCTGAAACAGCTGATTTATTGCCTTGGTTAGTGCAATTGCAACAAGAACATATAGAACGGGAGCAGTATTCCTACACCTCACTGGTAGATATTCAAGGCGTGAGTGAGATTCCTCGGAATCAACCTTTGTTTGAAAGCATTGTGGTGTTTGAGAACTATCCTGTCAACTTAACCTTGCAAGCACTTCCAGGGAATTTAAAAATAGCCGATCGCCAAGCCCTTGGAGAAACGAATTATTCCTTAACGGTGGTGGCAATTCCTAGTGATGAACTGGTAATCAAAATCAACTACGATCGCGATCGCTTTGACGCAGATACCATTGACCGCATGATTGGTCATTTGCTCACGCTGTTGCAGGGGATTGTTACTAATTCTCATCGTAGTGCTGGCGAATTACCGCTACTCACACCAGCAGAGCAAAATTTACTGTTAGTCGAATGGAACGCCACCCAAGCCGCGAACCCTATCAATGATTGCATCCATCAATTATTTGAGCAGCAAGTTGAAAAAACACCCGAATCTGTGGCGGTGGTGTATGAAAATCAACAATTGACCTACCAAGAGTTAAACCAACGTGCCAATCAACTAGCTTATCATCTGCAACGTTTGGGTATTAAACCAGATGCACCTGTGGGGATTTGTCTGGAACGTTCTCTAGAAGCGGCAATTGCCATATTAGCAACCCTCAAAGCTGGGGGTGCTTGCGTTCCCCTTGACCCTACCTATCCCCCAGATCGGTTAGCATTCATGTTGGCAGATACTGGCGCAACCGTTGTCTTAACTCAAGCTAGTTTAAAGTCCTTGCTTGAGCAAGATTTCCACCACCATCTAATTTTATTAGATGAGGCATGGGAAGAGATAGACAAAGAATCTGATATTAATCTTCAGACAGATACAGAAGCAGATAATTTAGCGTATGTAATTTATACTTCTGGGTCTACAGGAACTCCTAAAGGTACGCTTGTACCCCATCGATCGCTAACCAATTTAATAGAACACCATCAAGCAAAGATGGCTACAGGTGTGGGTGTTCTTCAGTTTGCCTCCCTTAGTTTTGATGTCAGCTATCACGAAATGTTTGCGGCATGGGGTTTGGGTGGCACACTGTATATGATTCCTGAAAGCGATCGCAAGGATTTAGATAAATTAATTCAATTACTTGCTAAAGAACCAATCGCCAAAGTCTTCCTTCCCGTCACCTTATGGCAACAATTAGCAGAAATATACGGAGACGAAGAACATTTATTTAAGAACATTAGAGAAGCGATCGCCTGTGGTGAACAACTCCAGATTACTCAACCAATGATTAAGCTGTTTCAGCGTTTAGAGAATTGTAGACTCTATAATTTATACGGACCCACAGAAGCAGATTTAGTTACAGCTTATACCTTTAGCCAAGAGCCTGATAAATGGCCTATTTATCCACCAATTGGTAAGCCTGCGGTCAACGTGCAAGTTTATCTATTAGACCGCAATCTCCAACCCGTACTGATTGGCGTTCCTGGGGAACTCTACGTTAGCGGTGATGGTTTGGCTCGTGGCTACCTCAACCGCCCAGATTTGACAAACCAAAAATTTGTTCCAAATCCGTTTGCGAAGCCAGAAGGTTTTTCCTCCTACTCCCCACTCCCTACTCCCCACTCCCAAAGAAGACTATACAAAACTGGGGATTTAGCTAAATATTTACCAGATGGCAACATTGAATTTTTGGGACGCATAGACGATTTAGTAAAAGTTCGGGGTTTTCGGGTTGAACTTGGCGAAGTTGAAGCGGTTTTGAGTAAACATCCCCAAATCAAGCAAGCAGTGGCTAAGGTGTTTGGGCAAAGTGCTAGGGAAAAATATTTAGTCGCTTACTTTGTACCAATTCAAGGACAGACTCTCACCATCGAAGAGTTGCGTAATTTTATTCAAGACCAGTTGCCAGATTACATGATTCCATCAGCTTTTGTGCAGATGGAGTCCTTTCCCTTGACCCCCAATGGTAAAGTTAACCGTCGCGCTTTGAGCGAACCGACGACTAGCAGACCAGAATTAGCTCAAACTTTTGTTGCACCCCGGACTCCCACCGAAGAAATTTTGGCGGGTATTTGGAGGGATGTTTTGGGGTTAGAACAAGTTGGAATTTACGACAACTTCTTTAATTTGGGAGGACATTCTTTACTTGCTACTCAAGTTATTTCTCTGACACGTAAAGCATTTAAGATCGAATTATCTCTGCGAAGTTTATTTGAATCTCCAGCGATCGCAACTTTAGCGAAAACCGTCGAAACGGCTTCACAACAAGAAACTTTGCCGGAAATTGTACCCTTGCGATCGCCAAATGCAACACAGCCAATCTCCTTAACTCAGCTAGAGTTTTGGTTTTTCGAGCAATTCTATCCTGGTAATCCTGTATACAACTTGCCCCTGATTTATCGCGTCACAGGTTCGCTGGATGTGAAAGCGTTAGAGGAGAGTTTAAGGGAAATTGTGCGACGACACGAAACCTTGCGAACTACCTTTAAGGTGGAAAACGGACAAGTTGTTTATGTAATTTCCCCCGAACCTGTATTTGATTTTGTTGTCATAGACGTACAAAATATATCGGAAGCAAAACGACAAGCGGAGAAAGAGATTAAGCAGCCTTTCGATTTGGCGTGGGGGCCGTTATTGCGGAGTAAGCTTTGGCGTTTGAGTGAAACCGAGCATTTGCTTGTTGTCACTACACACCATATTGTTGCTGATGGTTGGTCTTTTAGTGTGTTAACCCAAGAAATGACAAGCCTTTACGAAGCTTTTTCTCAAGGTAAACCCTCTCCCCTGACCAAGTTACCCATTCAATATGCAGACTTTGCACATTGGCAAAGACAATTATTGCAGGGAAAAACCTTAGAATCACAGATGCAATTCTGGAAACAACATCTAGGTGTTAATCCTCCAGTCTTAAAACTACCAACCGATTATCCACGCCCAGCCGTGCGAACCTTCACAGGTGCGCGTCAACCTTTGGTGATTTCTTCAGACTTAACCAAAGCACTTAAAACCTTGAGTCAGCAGGAAGGCGTAACCTTATTTATGACCCTGTTAGCAGCACTCAAAACATTACTTTTCTGCTATACAGGACAACCAGACATCATTGTGAGTACAACAGTTGCCAATCGTACCCGTCCTGAAACAGAAGGACTGATTGGTTTCTTTGTCCATTTACTGCCATTTTGCACCAACTTAGAAGGTAATCCCAGCTTCCGCGAACTATTGCGGCGAGTGCGAGAAGTGTCTTTAGGAGTGTATGCACATCAAGAAATGCCCTTCATCAAACTAGTAGAACAAGTGCAACCAGTCAGAGACTCCAGTTACACACTACTAGCACAGGTGATGTTTGTTTTCCAAAACACCCCAGAAGATGATTTAAAACTGGCAAATTTGACTTTAAAGGAGGAATTTATTGCCACAGATACCAAAGATACAGCCGAATTTGATTTAAATCTCACACTCCAAGAAACAGCAGAGGGAATTGAAGGCGCTTTAGTCTACAGAACCGATTTGTTTACACCTGCTACTATCGCCAGAATGGTAACAGTCTTTCAAAACTTACTTGAATACATAGTTATTAATCCTGACCAACGTCTTAGAGAACTTCCCTTTTTAAATGAAGGTGAAAGTTTACCAATTCAAAATAACAAATTACCAATAGCGAATAACTTTCAGAATGAATTTACTGAACCCAGTAACTCTATTGAAGAAACCATATTAGCTATTTGGAAAGAAGTTTTAGGGTTAGAACACATCAGTACACAAGATAACTTCTTTGACCTTGGAGGACATTCTGCACTAGTTCTACAACTTACATACAAATTACAGAAAGCTTGGCAAATAGAGCTACATTTAGTTTCCCTATTTGAAAAATCTACCATTGTCCAACAGGCAGAAACTATCCAAAATTTAATAAAACGAACCGCAGAGGCACAGAGAACGCAGAGAAAATGAGAACTACATAACCCAACAGAATATTGATAATTAATCCTCTCTCAATCTCTTCCCTCAGCGCCCTCTGCGTCTCTGTGGTTCGTATTATTCCATTTTAAAATACCACTCCCACAAAAAACCGTGAAACCTTCCCTTTTTGACCTAACAGGAAAAGTCGCCATTATCACCGGATCTGCAAGAGGTATCGGCAAATCCATAGCTCAAGGATTAGCAGCTGTAGGCACAAAGGTTGTAGTTGCTGATATTAAAGCAACCGAAGCGGAAAAAACCGCACAAATAATTCAGGAGGCTGGAGGCGAAGCGATCGCAATTCCCACCGATGTCAGAAATCGCCAAGATTGTTTACACCTAATTGAGCAAACCGTGGCGCACTATCACAGGCTTGACATTATGGTATGTAATGCCGGCATTGACATCATCAAATCGGCGGCTGACTTAGAGGAGTTGGAGTGGGATAACATCATCAACGTCAATTTGAAGGGATACTTCAACTGCGCTCAACTAGCCGCAAAACAAATGATTGAACAAGGGACAGGCGGCTCAATTATCATGAACTCTTCCATTGGTGGTGTAGTGGGAATCAGTGGTTCGGCGGCTTATACAGCATCGAAAGGAGGGGTAAATTTACTCGTGCGATCGCTAGCACTGGAATGGGCAAATCACCAGATTCGAGTTAATGCTTTTGCTCCTGGCTATATCGACAACATTATGGAAGGTACAGAGACATTTCGGCGATCGCCACAAGATGATCAGCAACATCTAAGTACTGTGATTCCCATGAAACGACGCGGAAAACCAGAGGAACTCATCGGCCCAGTGATATTTCTCGCGTCTGAAGCAGCTTCTTATGTGACGGGGGCAGTTTTGATGGTGGATGGGGGATACAGCGCCATGTAGGGTAGGTAAAAGAAGTTTCCGAGAGTACAGCTATGCGAAGATTGATCACACTTACTGCTATCCGCCGTCGACGTTGGCATAGCCCGCCGCAGGCATCGCCAGTTCTATTAGGATTTATCCTGGTGTTTGTCCTAGTTAGTTGCGTCCAAACTAACTTGATCTCCAAAGCAGTAGCTGGATCTCAAATCATTCTTAGTAGTTCTGCCGAACCCAACACCTTTAACCCTCAGTTGATGGAGCAGGGAGTAGGTATTTTAACTTTCCTCTATGAAGGACTGATTCGTGAAAATGGTCGAGGAGAAATTAAACCAGCATTAGCGCGATCGTGGCAAACTTCTGAAGACCAAAAGCGCATTATTTTTACACTGAGGAAAGGACTGAAATGGTCAGATGGTAAACCACTAACTGCTGATGATGTGGTGTTTACTTATAAAGATATTTACACAAATACTGCCATTCCTTCTTATGCCAAAGATTTTTTACAAATAGGCAAAACTCGCGCTTTTCCTACAGTAAAAAAACTGGATAATTGGCGTGTTGAATTTACACTTCCAGAACCTTTTGCTCCCTTTCTTCGTACAACAAAACTAGAAATTTTACCTGCTCATATTCTGCGCTCCAGCATCACTACAAAAGACTCCGCAGGTAGACCGCTATTTCTCTCAATCTGGGGAACGGATACTCCACCCAATCAAATTGTGAGTAACGGTGCATACAAATTAGAATCATACATTTTAGGTGAGCGAATAACTTTTCGCAAAAATCCCTATTACTGGCGTAAAGATCCTCAAAATCATACTCAACCCTATATCGATCGCATTGTTCTAAATACGGTTAGCAATAATGATACAGCATTAATTCAATTTCGTTCTGGAGGACTTGATTTTATTGACGTAAATCCTAACTATTTTTCATTATTGAAACGAGAAGAAAAACAAGGAAAGTTTACAATTTATAACGGTGGTTCTCAAACAGGAACTACAGCGATGATGTTTAATTTGAATACAGGGCTTAGAAATGGTCAGCCTTTAGTTGATCCAATTAAATCTCGCTGGTTCAATACAGTAGCATTCCGCCAAGCCGTTGCTTATAGCATCAAACGCCCGCGTATGGTCAACAACCTATTTGCAGGAGTAGGAGCGCTGCAAAATTCGCCCATCGCAGTGCAAAGTCCTTACTATCTTTCTCAGCAAGCTGGTTTACCAGTCTACAACTATAACCAAGAGAAGGCAAAAGCATTACTTCTCAAAGTAGGTTTTCAATACAACAATCAAGGTGAGTTATTCGATGTAGATGGGAATCGAGTCAGATTTACGCTCACTGCTAATGTTGGTAATAAGGTGTTGCAAAACATGGCTCCTTTAATTCAAGACGATTTGAGCCAGATAGGAATTCAGGTAGATTTGAATTTGATTGGAGTGGGATTGGTTGTAGACAAATTAGCAAATCGTCTGGATTGGGATTGTCAGATTATTGATGGTTTCCCAATGACAGTAGAACCCAACGAAGCAATCAATATTTGGTCTACTAAAGGGAACTGGCATTTTTTTAACCGCCATCCCCAAGCCGGACAAATATCGATTAGTGGTCAGCAGGTAGCCGATTGGGAACAAAAGATTGATGATTTCTACATTCAAGGTGCAGCCGCAAATGAAGCACAACGAAAACAAATTTATGCAGAAACTCAAAGATTGAGTCAGGAATATTTGCCGTTTATTTATCTAGTAAATTCCTTATCAATGGTGTCTATGCGAAATCGCATTCAGGGCGTAAAACACTCTGCTTTACAAGGAACATTTTGGAATATTTATGAACTGAAAAGTAATTCTATCAATAATTAACAAAATATTAGATCCCCGACTTCTTAAAGAAGTCGGGGATCTGGAAACCGCGCAAAATTACAAAGAGGAGTTTTTTACCAATGAACCCAATCAAAGAACGTGAACCCCAATTAATTGTTTCTACACCGATTCCCGTTATTGATTTCCATCCATTTATGGTTGGTGATATTGCTGCTAAAGAAACAGTTGCCAATCAAATCTCGTGTGCTATTCAAGAAATTGGCTGTTTTTACCTCGAAAATTGTGTACCTCAGACCTTGGTTGAGCAAGTCTTTGCTCAAGCGCAGACTTTTTTCGCATTACCACAGGAGGAAAAAAACCAAGTACGCCTGGTTCCTGGGACAAGTCGAGGCTATGTTGTGCGTGGTAAAGAGAGGGTATTGCTGGAAGCATTCAATTTTGGTTTAGACGTTGCCTCAGTAGAAGCGGGTGTAACTCCTCAGCAGTTTGGTGAACCGAATCAATGGCCTGAAAACCAAACAGAGTTTCGCCAAGTGCTATTGGAATTTTTTACAAATTGTCGTGATGCGTCTTTTAGTATTTTACAGGCGCTGGCGATCGCCTTAAAACTACCAGAGTCCTACTTCACCGATTTTCATATTGAACGCAACTTTAACACCTCCATAAATCACTATCCATCTTTACAACAACCCCCCTCCCCCGGCGAGACGCGATTTGCTGAACATACAGATTACGGCAGTATCACCTTAATATTTCAAGATGAGACAGCTGGGCTAGAAGTTTGCAACGATGCTGGAGAATGGATTGCAGCCCCCTTCGTCACTGGTAAAGTGCTAGTTATCCTTGCAGATTTAATGCAGCGCTGGACAAACGATAAGTTTCCCGCCACCAAACATCGAGTTCCTTTACCTGCCAAATTCCCTAGTAATCCCAGGTACTCGATTATCTATTTTGAGTCTCCCGATTACGATGCCGAAATTACTTGCTTAGAAAATTGCGTCAAGGCAAACGCAACTCCTAACTATCCACCAATTCGCACTCATGAATATATCAATCAAGTTGCGACAGGAAGCTATACATCGGAAAAAAAATAAGTACAGCTTTGCGTAAAATTTTAGTGTTTTGAAACGCAGAGGAACGCAAAGTAAGCGCAAAAGTATGCAAAGTTTTTCTTATAACTTCACTCATTTTTAACGATGAACTCAACTAAAGAACTTTCAAAAGAATCTATTGTTTCAACACAGATTCCAGTCATTAACTTTCACTCATTTATGACTGATGATAGCCATGCCAAGGAAGCCGTTGCTGCTCAAATCGCCAGTGCTTTACAGGAAATAGGATGTTTCTACCTAAAAAATCATGATGTTCCCACAACTTTTATTGCTCAAGCATTTGCTCAAGCCAAGAGTTTTTTTGCACTGCCGTTAGAAGAGAAAAAACAGATAGCTTTAACAGAAAAATGTCATCGAGGATATATCCCTGTGGGGATGTCAAGCATACTCAGCGAACAATTTTACTTTGGTAGAGAAATGAACCCAGAGGAATTGGATAAGCTAGATCATCCTTTTCACCAACCGAACCAATGGCTACAAAATCAACCAGAGTTTCAAGAAGCGATGTTGCAATTCTTCGCAGCTTGTCACGCGAGTACGCTGAAAGTTCTTGAAGCCTTAGCTATTGCTTTGAAACTGCCAAAATCTTATTTTACTGAATTGCATTCTGAGCAAAATCATGCTGTGGGGCTACATCACTATCCAGGTGCATCTCAACTCTCGCAAGGTCAAAATATTCGCCTGGGAGAACATACAGATGGCAATACTATTACTTATGTGTTTCAGCATGAGGTAGAAGGCTTAGAAATTTGCACAAAAACAGGAGAGCGAGTTCCAGTTCCTTTGATTCCTGATACGGTTGTCGTCATGGCAGGAGAAATTTTGCAACGATGGACGAACGACAAAGTTTATGCCACAAAACACCAAGTTGCAATACCATTGGCATCCCAATCTATTCAACCAAGATACTCATTTGCATTTTTTGGGTCTCCTAATAACGATGCTGAAATTGCCTGTCCTGAAAGTTGTTTAGGTGCAAATGAAACTGCAAAATATCCACCTATTCTCACAAGCGATTTTTACATTCAAAGAAATAATAATAATACATCAATTTTAACTTCCTCTAAAAACTAAACTTCCTTCTCTCTGAACATTTGTGTGAATTAAAATAATTTATTCTTCCAAAACCGACAATGAATATAGATATTCTGAAAAAAGTAGTACCAAGACCAGTAATTATGTTTTTTTATAGCATAATTTTTCTGCTTGCTTTGATTTCAAGCTCTGGATTAATTAATACAGTTTTACTCTCTTCTGATACTCCTCCAAATCTTGGTGACATCAGTACTAAGTTCCAATATTTTGCTAAACACAAAGATGATTATGATGTTATTTTTTTAGGGCCTAGTACCACATATCAAGGAGTTATCCCTAAAGTATTTGATGAAACAATGACATCTAATGGTAAGAGTATCAGGTCTTTCAACTTTGGAATCATGGCAGCCAATGCAGTTGAGATGGATTTTTATTTGCAAAAGATTTTAGCTTTAAAGCCAGCAAATTTAAAATGGATATTTTTAGACTGTTTAGTTGACTTTTTCATGGAGGAAGCACCGACTGCGGCTAAAAATGTCTACTGGCATACTCCTGTTAAAACGATAGAAAATTTTCAACTAATATCTGAATCAACCTCTACTTTAAAAGAGAAAATTAGCGGTTTTTATGCAAATTCAGTAAGCTTTCTATATCGATCCCTAGGTATTGGTTATTTTTCTAATTTTTGGCAGCAACAATCTGAAGTATTAATAAAAGGAATATCTGCTGAAAAATTAATAGAGGAAGCTGGATATTATGCAATGGACTGGTTGGAAAATAGTGCTAAACGGAGAGAAAATTTTATATCAAATTCCTTGAAAAGTTATGAACAACAACTAAAAGAATCAAAATCAGGAGTTTTTGTTCGAGGAAATATCTCTACATATCCACTTAATTCCTCTATAATTAAAATCATTCAAAATATAGCTTATAGAATTGAGAGCCAAGAGAAAATCAGTCAAGTTAAAGTTAAACCTATTTTCTTCATTCCTCCAGTTTTAAATACTGATTTCAATAATTCTGCTATTACAACAGCTTACAATGTAGGATATATTCCGACTTTATTTGCTTTTAATAAGCCTAATACTTTCACCACGTTATATGAAGTCGATCGCCGGGCTGATGCGAGGCATTTAAATCAACAAGGCGCTGAAGAATTCACCCGCGCTTTGGCAGTAGAGTTTTCTAAATATCTGAATTCGTCTCCAAACGATCCATATAATCAATCCCTTATATCTAGAAGTCAGCTAATCACAAAAAAATCCCACAACCAAACGTGAAAATAGAATATTTTTTACTCTTTAGCCTCTGTTTTAGTTAATTCACACCTGAGAATAAACATGGTTTTTACAGAATTTCGGTTTCTATTTTTCTTTATTATTATTTTCTGTGTCTACTGGACTTTACAGAAACAGAATCATCGTAAATCATGGTTGCTAGTCTGTAGTTATATTTTCTATGGTGCTTGGGATTGGCGCTTTCTTTCCTTACTTTTACTTTCGACAGTGGTTGATTACTTTGTCGGTTTGATGCTGTCTAGACCACAGTTTGATAGTTCAATAGTAGAGCAAGAAATTCAAACAAGCGAGGCAGTACAAAACAGATTTTCTTGGGATGCAGTGCTGAATAAACCAATGAATCAGCAGCAGCGCCAAGGATGGTTGGCACTCAGTTTAGTTGTAAATTTAGGTTTATTAGGATTTTTTAAGTACTATAACTTCTTCGTTGACTCTGCCTCACACGTATTAATTTTTTTGGGGCTACCTATTAGTATTAAAACCCTTCAAATCATTCTTCCAGCAGGCATTAGCTTTTACACATTTCAAACACTGAGCTATTCTATTGATGCCTATCTAGGTAAACTCAAACCTATTAGAAGTTTTTGGGATTTCGCTCTGTTTGTAACTTTTTTCCCTCAACTGGTTGCAGGGCCGATTGTCCGCGCATCTACTTTTTTGCCTCAATTGCTAACCCTGAAAACTTTAGACAAAGTTGATTTTCGGGGATGTTTAACGCTTTTTTTGGTGGGATATTTTAAGAAAGCGTGCATTTCGGATAATCTCTCTCCCTTGGTAGAACAGTATTTTGCTAGTCCAGAAATTTATACCGCTTTGAGCTGCTGGATTGCCATAATTGCTTTCGCTATACAACTATACTGCGACTTTTCTGGCTATTCAGATATGGCGATCGCCTGTGCAGGTTTACTTGGATATAAGCTACCTCTCAACTTTAATTTTCCCTACTTTTCTGCAAATGTCACTCAGTTGTGGCAACGTTGGCACATTACGCTTTTCACCTGGCTGCGAGACTATATTTACAGTCCTTTGATGAAAATGCGGCCAAAAGAAGAACGCACAAAAACCTTTAGTTCTAGAAATATTCTGATTCTGATGCTTACCTCTGGATTCTGGCATGGTGCAGCTTGGCATTTTGTCGTTTGGGGGGGATTGAATGGCATTGCTTTAATTGTTCACAAAGAATGGTCATCCTGGATTGCTCCCTATAAGCGATTCCAGACACTTAGAAATATCTTAGGTATTCCCCTGACGTTTTACTGGTTTTGTGCTTCTGCAATCTTCTTTCGGAGTAACAATATCATCAGTGCTGTGCAAGTGGAGAAAAGCTTTTTATTCTTTAATTCTCCTGGCTCTGAAAACCTAAATATTCAAGTTGCATGGGTTTTTATACCTTTAATTATTATGCACTGGGCAGCTTATAAAGGTTGGTTTGCAGACTGGTGGCAGAAAATTCCTAAATGGAGTTTTGCCGTTTTCTATGGAATGTTAGTTTCAATAATACTTCGGTTTGCAGCAATCAATCCTCAACCCTTTGTCTACTTTCAATTTTAGTTAACTTTAGCAGTTTTCTTCTTAAAAAATATGAGTAAGAATACCATTTTACATCCCATAAAATCTTTCTTTGACTATCTGTCATTTAATTTGCAATATGAATTAATGCTTTTATCGTATCGAGGTAAAAACAGAAAAGAAGTTTTTAATGATATATATTATCGTAATAGGTGGGGCGATCGCGAATCTATTTCTGGCAGAGGATCTAATCTCCAACAAACATCGGTCATCATAAAAAAAATACCAGTTTTATTGGAGAAACTTAATGTCAAAACCATGCTTGATGCTCCTTGTGGAGATTTTTATTGGCTAAAAGAAGCACAACTGAATATAGACAAATATATTGGATGTGATATTGTTGCCGATTTAATTACCGACAATCAACGTCGTTATGCCAATGAAGCGAGAGAATTTATTAATCTTGACTTAGCAACAGATCCACTGCCACAAGTCGATTTAATTTTCTGTAGAGATTGTTTAGTACATCTCTCATTTAAAGATGCTATCGCTGTAATTAAAAATTTCAAAAAAAGCCATTCTACATATCTTTTAACTACAATTTATCCAGGCATACCTGAAAATAAAGATATTGTTACGGGTGATTGGCGAGCAATCGATTTACAATTACCTCCGTACAACTTTCCTGATATGCTCGAAGTCATTGATGAAAAAACGACTGAAAGAAAAGACTACCCACAGAAAAGTTTGGGTCTGTGGAAATTGAGCGATATAGAGTTATAAATTCCGCCATTATATCTATTAAAAAAATGCGTATTTTAGGAATTTCAGCTTATTATCACGATAGTGCCGCCGCCTTAGTTGTGGATGGTGATATTGTTGCCGCCGCACAAGAGGAGCGTTTTTCCCGCAAAAAACATGATGCGAGATTTCCTAAAGGTGCGATCGCCTATTGTCTCAAACAAGCAGATATTGGATTATCAGAAGTAGACCAAATCGTTTTCTACGATAAGCCTTTGGTCAAATTTGAGCGACTCCTAGAAACCTATCTCGCCTACGCGCCCAAGGGATTAGGTTCCTTTATTGCAGCAATGCCAGTTTGGTTAAAAGAAAAGCTTTACCTCAAAACGCTGTTAAAAAAGGAACTGGCGACCCTCGGAAATTGCAAAAAAGCACAATTGCCCCAACTTTTATTTACTGAACATCACCAAGCGCACGCCGCTTCTGCCTTTTTCCCCAGTCCCTTTGAGCGGGCGGCGGTGCTGTGCCTTGATGGAGTTGGAGAGTGGGCAACTACCTCAGTTTGGTTAGGAGAAGATCACCAACTAACTCCTCAATGGGAAATTGATTTTCCCCATTCTTTGGGGCTACTTTATTCTGCCTTCACCTACTACACAGGTTTCAAGGTCAACTCTGGGGAATACAAACTCATGGGTTTAGCGCCCTACGGTGAACCCAAATATGTAGACCATATCCTCAACCATCTTTTGGATCTCAAGGAAGATGGCACATTTCGGTTGAATATGGACTACTTCAACTACACCACGGGGTTGACCATGACTACCCCGAAATTTCATCAATTGTTTGGTGGTGAACCACGCCAAAGCGAGGGTAAACTTACCCAGCGAGAAATGGATATAGCTAGTTCTATCCAACACGTTACCGAGGAAGTCGTTTTACGTTTGGCAAGAACGGTTAAGAAAGAACTAGACACAGACTATCTCTGTTTAGCCGGTGGAGTCGCCCTAAATTGCGTCGCCAATGGCCGCATTTTGCGAGAAACAAATTTTCGAGATATTTGGATTCAACCAGCAGCCGGAGACGCAGGGGGAGCAGTTGGGGCAGCATTAGCTATTTGGCATCAGTATCATGAAAAGCCGCGCCTTCCTCACGATGGGGATGCCATGCAGGGGGGCTATCTAGGCCCTTGCTTTGGAAAAACAGAGATTCAAGACTATCTCCAGTCTGTGAATGCGCCCTACCAATACCTAGAAGATGACAAACTTATGCCTGAACTTGCTGAAATTTTAGAGCAGGGGAATGTTGTGGGTTGGTTCTCTGGCAGGATGGAGTTTGGCCCGCGAGCTTTGGGAGGTCGTTCGATCATCGGTGATCCTCGCAGTTCTAAGATGCAATCGGTGATGAACTTGAAAATTAAATACCGTGAATCCTTCCGTCCCTTTGCCCCTTCTGTTTTAGCAGAACAGGTTTCTAACTACTTTGAGCTTGACCGTCCCAGCCCTTATATGCTTTTGGTTGCACCCATTAACGCCGAACTGCGGATTTCTATGACACCAGAACAGGAGGAGTTGTTTGGCATTGATAAGTTAAACGTGAAGCGATCGCACATTCCCGCCATCACTCATGTAGATTATTCCGCTCGGATTCAAACGGTTCATCAGCAAACCAATCCTCGATACTATGAACTGCTGCAACATTTTCAGGCAAAAACTGGCTGTGCAGTTTTGGTAAACACATCATTTAATGTCCGGGGTGAACCGATTGTGTGTACCCCAGAAGATGCCTATCGCTGTTTTATGAGAACCGAGATGGATTACTTGGTATTGGAGAACTTTCTCCTCGCCAAATCGAACCAACCCCAGATACAAAAAGATGAATCTTGGAAAACAGAATTTGAATTAGATTAACGCCGATGAACGAAATACAACAACTCGATCGGAAAGGACTACGAGATTTTGGACTGCTTGGCGGTGCGATCGCCGCAGGATTATTCGGTAGTATACTGCCCTTGATACACCATGAACCCTTACCGATTTTACCTTGGGCGATCGCTAGCATCCTTTGGGTTTGGGCGCTGATTGCCCCCACCACACTCAATGGTGTTTACCAAATTTGGATGAGAATTGGACTGGTTTTAGGTTGGATTAATACGCGGATAATTCTCAGTATTATTTTCTATACCTTAATCACGCCAATCGGTCTAGTGATGCGAGGCGTGTTCCATCATGATGCGATGGACAGAAAGCTAAATGCTGACGTAAAAACTTATCGCATTATCAATCAAGTTAAACCTATAAACAAAATGGAGAAACCCTTCTAATGCTTGAAACAACACAAGACTTGCTGAAAGATTTATGGGGATTGCTGAAAGAACGCCGCAAATTCTTCCTGCTACCACTCATTGTCACACTATTACTCTTAGGTATCTTGATTGTGTTTGCACAGTCATCCGTACTTGCACCCTTTATTTACACACTATTTTGAGGAATGTGAGGTGGTAACATCGGCATTATCATTAAAGCGGTGGGTAGCGGTGATGCTGACTCTAGCTTTATTATTAGGTGGAATTGTCTTAGGGCTGGCGGTCGTAGAAATTGGCTTACGCATTGCTGGCATTGAATACAAGACATTTTATACCTTTGATGAACATAGAGGTTGGGCAGGACGACCTTATGCGGCTGGGTGGGTGCATGACGAAGGGGAAGCCTATATCCAATACAACAGTCAGGGCTTTCGCGATCGAGAACATTCCCCAGTTAAGCCAGAGAATACTATCCGTATTGCCTTGCTGGGAGATTCTTTTACAGAAGCACGCCAACTGCCGCAACCACAAGGAATCGCAGCAGTCATTGAACGCGAACTGAAAAATTGTCCCACCCTAGCAGGTCGTGACGTAGAAGTGATGAACTTCGGAGTGAATGGTTATGGAACCGATCAAGAACTGATCGCCTTGCAAGAAAAGGTCTGGAACTATTCACCAGACCTCGTACTTCTAAATTTTTATCCTGGGAATGATTTGATAAACAACTCCCGCAGTCTCACCGAAAAAATGGTGAGTCAAACTGCTATGGATAATAGCGCCCTCATGAAACCCTATTTTGTCGATCGAGATGATAATTGGGTGCTTGATGACTCGTTTGTAAACATGGATATTTATCGCTCACAAAAGTCATGGTGGCATCAGGCTTATCTCCAAGTTCAAGATCGTTTACGGATTTTACAGCTTTTAAAACAAGCAAAATACGCTTTACCACTTCCTCACCAAGATCAGAAAAAACAAGACCCCCAGTTAGCAACACAACCTGCAACACTTTCTCCCTATACTGACCCTGAATGGCAGAATTTCTTAAAGCAAACAGAATGGCTTGTATACAACACTGCAAATGATCCTGAATGGCAACAAGCATGGCAACAAACAGAAAGACTAATTAGTTTAATACATAATGAAACAATTACTAAAAAAGCGAATTTTGCTGTAGTAACGCTAACAACTCCCCTGCAAGTTAATCCCGATCCTGTCGTGCGTCATCATCAGGAAGTGTCAGGGTTAACAGATTGGTTTTACCCAGAAAAGCGGATTGCAACATTAGGAGAACGTGAAGGTTTTACTACTATTAATCTAGGAGAATCTTTTCAGGCTTATGCCGAGCAGAATAATGTCTGCTTACATGGGTTTGATAATACTTTTCGCTGCGAAGGACATTGGAATGCTTTAGGGCATCAGTTAGCAGGGGAGATTGTTGCTAAAACACTATGTCAACAATTCGTAATTCGTAATTCGTAATTAAATGCAAAAACTCTCTCAAACTCTTATTCCTTTGTGTACTTTGCGTCTTTGCGGTTCGTTTTTCCGTTTTCAGTAAAGAGTTCATAATTGATGCGAAAAATAAAGCCTTGGCTACAAAATTTATTGCTCATGCTGGCTGGAGTTATAGTTGGGCTATTAATCATCGAAACTTTTGCCATTACTACTGGAGTTGCTGCCCCACAAAAGTCCAAGGCGCAAATTTTTTATCAATTTATTCAACCGGATGCTCAATTAGGTTACAAACCTAAATCAAACCTGAAGGATTTCAAAACTGTTTGGCAAGAAGCAAAAGTTGCAGAAGTTGCTAATACAGATAGTTATGGATTTCGCAATATAGGGAGAGATTACACAAAATCTAACTTGTATTTTATTGGAGATTCATTTACATGGGGCCAATGGGTCAGTGAAGAAAAAATATTTCCCAGACTTGTAGAATCAAAATTGCAGCAACCAGAAATTAATTTAGGTGTTCCCGGTTATTCTTTTGCTCAATACGAAACATTATTTAATGAATGGATCGCCAAATATAAACCTCAGACAGCCATCTTATCTATAGTTGCTAATGATTTGACTAATTATTCATCGGATATTGGTCAAAAGATATATGATACACTCAAAGAAAGAAGTTTTTCACCTTGGTATGAAAAAACCTTTTTCTACCAGTTTGTATTGAAAAATAGCAAAAAAAGCTTCCCAGTAAAAGCTGGAAATTCTATCTTTAAAGAAGCAAAAAATGGTTTAACTCTATTTAATTTATCGCTGGCAGCACCTGAGTCAGGAGTAGGTGTAGATAGCGATTATTTGACATCTGATGGGGTTGTCAAAGTAGAAGCGGCATTATCAAGAATCATTCGTTTGACCAAAGAAAATCGAGTTAAGCTTTTTGTTTTTCTTATACCTTCAAAAGAATCAACTTATATCAAAGATTATGTCCAGTTATTTCCTGAGAATGTAGATTTGCTCAAAAATGAAGAGATTGGCTATCAGCGTTTATGCGATCTTGCAAAATCACAAGATGTAACTTGTGTCAATCTAACTGATGATTTTAGAAAAAATAGCAATCAAGAAAAGCTTTACTTTGATATTGATGGTCATTGGAATCCTGCGGGACATAAACTAGCTGCAAAAGTAATTTTAAAGACTTTAGATAATTCGTAGTTCGTAATACTTCTCTACGAGAGGCTGCGCCAACGACTACGCTCAGTACAAGTTCGTAATTAAATGACAATGAGCCAAACAACCGCCGAAGAAATATCTAACCAGATGCCACCGCTTGAAATGGAACTTCAAGACGCTTCTGTACGTATGCCCTATCCTCCACCAACCCCATACCCGATGATGGGGGCTGCTTCGTTAGGAGATATGCCATCTTTTGCGATGGATGGTGAAAATCTTGGCGGGTATTCTCAGTACGGTGTCGCTGCCACTTCTGGGGCAGAAAATCGGCTGGATGTCTTTAGCATTGGCACAGATAGCGCTATGTACTACAAAAAGTGGCATGGCTCAGTCTGGAGTGATTGGGAAAGGCTGGGAGGCTACTGTGTTTCTGCACCAGCTGCGATCGCCAGAGGAGAGAATCGGATTGATACCTTTGTGATTGGAGGCGATCGCTCTGTGTATCATAAAAGCTGGGATGGTTCAACCTGGAGCGATTGGCTAAATCTTGGGGGATATTCTCAATACGGTGTCGCGGCTGCTTCTTGGGGAGAGCGGCTGGATCTGTTTATCGTCAACTGGGATGGAGCCATATACCAAAAGTGTTGGGATGGCTCAATCTGGGGTGATTGGGAAAGGCTGGGGGGCTACTGTATTTCTACACCAGCTGCGGTTTCTTGGGGATTAAACCGGATTGACACTTTTGCCTTGGGTAGCGATCGCGCCATCTATCAAAAGTATTGGGATGGCTCAAGCTGGAGTGGTTGGGAAAAACTCGGTGGTTATTCTCAGTATGGTGTGGCGGCTGCTTCGGGAATGGAAAATCGTCTAGATATTTACATCATTGCTCGTAACGGTGCTGTGTACCAGAAGTATTGGGACGGTTCTAATTGGGTTGGGTGGAATAATCTCGGCGGCTATTCTATTGCTGCGCCGGCTGCGGTTGCTTCTGCGCCAAAGCGTGTTGATACTTTTGTGTTGGGTAGCGATCGCGCAGTTTACCACAAGTTTTATGCAATAAGGGTCAGTTAAGGCTTAACTCTTTGTCAAAGTCAGTTTTTTTTACGAACCGCCAAGAACGCCAAGAACGCAAAGGAAGAAAAGAGGCCAATGACAACCAGTTATCCAACTACAACAGCAATTTCTCAGGATCGGGGTATGCCATTTCCGGCGATGAGTCCCGCCTCTAAAGAAGATATGCCAATATTTTCTACTGATGGGGAATATTTAGACGGATATTGCCAGTATGGTGTTACAGCCACTTCTTGGTCAGAGAATCGGCTGGATGTTTTACTCACAGCGAGTATTGGCCCTTTATGGCATAAGTGGTGGGATGGCTCAACTTGGAGCGATTGGGAAAGGCTGGGAGGATATTGTATTTCTTCGCCAGCTGCGGTTTCTTGGGGGTTGAATCGCATTGACACCTTTGTTTTGGGTAGCGATCGCGTCACCTACCGCACATGGTGGGATGGTTCAAAATGGAGTCGTTGGGAAAACCTTGGCGGGTATTCCCACTATGGAATCGCCGCCGCTTCTGGTGGTGAGAATTTGCTAGATATTTTTAATGTTGGCATTGATGGTGGGCTGTACCACAAGCGATGGAATGGTTCAACCTGGGATGAGTGGGAAAATCTCGGAGGGTACTGTGTTTCTGCACCGGCTGCGGTTTCTCACGGGATGGACTGCATTGATACCTTTGTTTTAGGCGGGGATGGCGCGATTTATCACAAGCATTGGAATGGCTCAACCTGGAGTGTTTGGGAAAATTTGGGAGGGTATTGCCAGTATGGTGTCGCTGCTACTTCTGTTGCGAAAAATCGGCTAGATATCTTTACTGTTGGCTGTGATGGTGCAATGTACCGCAAGAGTTGGGATGGTTCAGTCTGGAGTGATTGGCGGCATCTTGGTGGTTACTGTACTTCTGCACCGGCGGCGGTTTCTCGCGGGAGAGGCTGTATAGACACCTTTGTGGCGGGTGGCGATCGCGCTGTCTACCACAAGTGTTACTAAACTCATGCACTCCACGCACAAATTAATGATTGTATTGAGTAGTTCTTAATATTTTACAGGTTCAAAACTATGTATATCTATCAAGTTGAAATCTCAAATTTTTGTAATCTAACCTGTTCTTACTGTCCTCATCCATCTCAAGGTAGATCGAAAGGAAATATGTCTTTTTCTACATTTGTAGATGTTGTTGAATTAGCAATTGAATGTGGACAAAAAGATTTGTTTCTTAACAATTTTGGAGAACCTCTACTTCATCCAGAATTATTAGACTTTATCACCTATGCCAAAACCAAAGGAATTGACTGTAATTTTATCACCAACGGTATACTCCTAGATGAGGCAATGGCATGGCGGTTGTCTGAATTAGGAATACACGATATTTATCTCTCGGAACATCTTGTTGGGCAAAAAGAGCGCATTCAACAAATGTTTCAGGAAAAATCTATTCCTTTGTCTATCGTCTATACCTATAATCCTCATCAGCAGGAAAAGCATGATTGGGCTGGACAAGTTACTTCTAAAACTACATCGCGGCGAAGTTTAACTAGTACGATAGAAAAGCAGAAGCCGTGCATTTTTGAAACTAAAAAGCGAGTTGTAGTTTTGTGGGATGGAAGTATCAACACCTGTTGTATAGATGTAAATGGAACAGGCATTGTTGGTTCTGTTAAAGATTATCTTGGTAGAACACATGAATATGAATTTAATTCGATTCCGCTATGTAGCACTTGTGATTTAATGCGTGAAGAATAATTTCTGAATCAGGCAGAGAATTCTATTTTTAGATAAATACTATCAATTACCAAGAAAAAATCATCAGTTTTTTAGGAATGTTTTAACTATGACCTCAATCAATGAACTTACAAAGCAAACAACTGCTACATCACAGATTCCCATTATTGATTTCTATCCATTTGTTACAGGTGACAGCAATACCAAAGCAGCAGTTGCTAACCAAATTTCTTGTGCTATTGAAGAAATGGGCTGTTTCTATTTAAAAAATGGAGTTTCCCAAACTTTAATCGACCAAGCATTTACCCAAGCTGAGAGATTTTTTACACTGCCATTAGCAGAAAAAGAGAAAGTAGCCTCAACAGTCACCGGGCGGAGTCGGGGTTACATACCCTTTGAGAAAATGTTCATTGGCGATCAACCAGGACAATTACATGAGTCCTTTAGTTTTGCTAATGAATTTGACCCAAACAAATCCGGGGCTGACGATTATACAGAGTCCTTGGATGTCCCTAATCAATGGCCAGAAAATCCGCCGGAATTCCGTCAAGTTTTGCAGCAATTCTTTCAAGCTAGCCAAGAATGTGCTTTGAATATACTAGAAGCATTAGCGATCGCCCTGCAACTACCAAACTCCTATTTTACCGATTTACATTCTCAGCAAAACCACGCCGGAGTTTTCAATTACTATCCCAACATCTCCCAAGCGCCAAAACTAGGACAAACTCGCTTTTTTGAACACACTGATTTGGGCAGCATTACCTTACTATTTCAGGATCAAGGAGGAGGACTAGAAGTATACACACCTCAAGGAGAGTGGATTACCACCTCATCAGTTCCTAATACCGTTTTGGTGATGCCAGCAGATATGATGTCACGATGGACAAACGATAAATTTTGCGCCACACCTCATCGCGTTTCCGTACCAACTGATTTCCAGAAAGTAAAAGAAAGGTACTCATTTAGCTTTTTTGTGATTCCTAATTACGAAGTAGAAGTCACTTGTCTAGAAAGTTTCTTAAAAGCCGATGAATCTCCTAAATATCCTCCAACATTTGTAGGCGATCATCTCCTCAAAAGAACCAATGATCGAGCCAAAAAATATGGGCGTAGTTAATCTTAATTCGTAATTCGTAATGGGCTACGCCCCGCTACGCTAACGTAATTCGTAATTAGAATATCCAGTACAAGGCTTGATATAGGAGGTTTGCAAGACGTTTTCTAATCGCAATTATTCTGCGTACCTCTGCGCTGACTTTGCGTCCCTTTGCGTTTAAAAATAACCAAATAACCGCAATTAATCTACCGCCTTTTAACTTATGAACTCCATTAAAGAACTCGAACAACAAACTACCACTTCCACGCAGATTCCCATCCTTGATTTCCATCAGTTTACTTTTAGTGACTTTGCTAGTAAACAGGCGATCGCTTCTGAAGTCTTACAGGCCATTCAAGAAGTTGGCTGCTTTTATCTAAAAAATTGCGTTCCTCAAAATGCAATTGACCAAGCCTTTGGTAATGCTAATGGCTTCTTTGGACTACCAGAGGCAGAAAAAAGACAACTAGCTTGGAAAGACGGCGCGGCTCTGGGATACTTTTACACTAAATATAACGGTGACTTTCGGGAAGCCTTCGTTTTCGGCGAGGCAGTTTTAACAGAACCGATCGATACAGATTCCCCAGTGGCGCAACAGGTTCATCAACACCTGGGACAGCATCCCGCTTTTCGTGATGCTGTGCAACAATTATTCACAGCTTGTCATGATGCTGGTAATCGTATTCTCAAAGCGATCGCCATTGCCCTAAACTTACCAGAATCTTACTTTAGCGATCGCCATCCTCAACAAGCCGACTATGGGCTGTTGCATCGCTACTATGAAGTATCCGAACCTCCCCAACCCGGAGAAGCCCGCTTCGAGGAACATACAGATTGGGGCAGTCTTTCCTTACTGTTTCAGGATAAAAATGGTGGGCTAGAGGTCTGCACCAACGCCGGAGAATGGATTGCTGCACCCCCACTTCCTAACACAGCAATAGTCTTTATTGCAGATGTCATGCAACGATGGACAAACGATAAACTCCCTGCTACCAAACATCGGGTACTGATGCCAGCCAATGCCCGTAGTCTTCCCGAAAGATACTCCTTAGCTTTCTTTCTCTCTCCTGGTGATGATACAGAAATTACCTGTATTGAAAATTGCTTAGATACAGGTGAATCTCCTAAATATCCCCCAATTCTTACAAAAGAATATTACAAGCAGAAAACTGAAGATTTGGCAAAAAGATTTAATGGTTCTAAATGAAAGGGAATGGGGAATGGGGAATAGGAATCAATACAGTTCAGTTAAGCATTTCTTTCTTCTCTTTGCGTCCTTGGCGTCTTGGCGGTTCGTTAAAAAAAAGACTTTTGGGCTTAACTGAAGCGTATTGGAATAGGAATTACCAATTTTCAAGTAGGGCAATATGTGCAGATGGTGGGGGAAAAGCAACGTCCAAAGCACTCAATTCTTCCTTTGTTAACTGCAAATCGAGGGCAGCACAATTCTGTTCAACGTGGGTGATACTGCTGGCTTTGGGAAAGACTATCACCTCTTGATGTAACAACCAAGCGATCGCCACCTGTGCAACTGTTACCCCGCGCTGTTGGGCAATTGATTGCAATTTGGGATGTTTGAGTAGTTCGCCTTGTAGTAAAGGCGAATGTGCCATGATCGGGATTTCTCTTTGCCGACACCACGATAATAACTTCCACTCACCATTGCGATGCTGCAAATTGTAGGGGATTTGATTTGTCGCAATGGCTTCACCTCCGGGTAAAGCACTGGCTTCTTCCATATCCTCAACATCAAAATTGCCAACACCATAATCTCGAATTTTGCCGGATTGTTTCAACGTCTCAAATGCTGCCAAAGTTTCTGATAACTGTACAGGCCCCCGCCAATGCAACAAATAAAGGTCGATAAAATCTGTCTGCAAGCGCCGTAAACTATTCTCGCAAGCTGCGATCGCCCCTTGCCCAATCGCATTGCGAGGCGCAACCTTACTAACGAGAAAGACTGATGAACGACAATTAGCGATCGCTTCGCCAATTAAGGTTTCCGCCTTACCCTCACCGTAAATTTCTGCCGTATCAATCAACGTCATCCCTAAATCGATTCCGCGACGCAAAGCAGCAATCTCATTGTCACGCTGGGCGATCGCTTCACCCAGTCCCGCAGTCCCCATTCCCAATACTGGCATCAATCGACCGGATGGTAAACAAATAGTTTTCATCAGCAACTTCTTAACTTAAAACTTACAAACTAGCTTTACTTATCTTCAAATATTTTTGCACAGTAAAACACAAATATTTAACTTTTCTATTAAAAAAATTGCTCTTTTATTTACGCCTTTTAGTGATAACAATCTTAATTTCAAACACCCAACTAATAACTTAACTTATTTAGCTTTTACTTAAAATAAACATCTAATTAATTATGAAAATTGCCTTCTTCGATTATCCTGTCACCCTAGCCGAACCACCTAAAACTGGAGGAATCCGCTTAGTATCTTATGCCTTGGCGCGACGTTTGGCTCGTGCTGGTCATGAAGTTTTATTCTATGGCTCAAAAGGTCACTATCAAGAATTAGAATATCACGAAGATGGCATTACCTATCGCCGCATTCCCGAATCATGGGTTGATAAAATATTAGAACCATTAAACTTTCTTGATATCTGGAACATATCTCATCCTCAAAGACCTTTCTATGCCTCTAAATTATTTTATTGCGAATTTTACCGACAAGTCGCCAAGGATATTCAAGCACAGCAATGTGATGTAATTCATATAAACATTGTTTTTCAATTCGTTCCCCTCATGCGTGCCTATAACCCCCAAGCAAAAATTGTCTTACATATACATAGTGATTTTCTCCCATTGTTCGATCCAATAATGGTTAAAAAGCATCTTAAGTCAGTCGATTTAGTAATTGGATGCAGCGATTATCTAAAAAATCAAGTTCGTAAATATTTGCCTCACGTTAACAGCCAAACTTTATATAATGGTGCAGATACTCGTCACTTCGCCGTCCCTAATCATCACAATAAGGAAGCCAAGAAAAAAGATATTAAACAAATTCTTTTTGTGGGTAGAATTTCACCAGAGAAGGGTATACACGTTTTAATTGATGCCTTTAATAAAGTAGTATCTCGTTATCCCCAAGTACAGCTAAAACTTGTCGGCTCAGAAACCGCATTAGTACCGTGGTACACACTTGATAGAAAAGACCCGCAAATTCAGAATATTCTTCCTTATTACCAAGGTAGCTATCGCGAGCAATTGCAAGAGCGAATTGCTTCTAACGCCGCCAGTTCTGTTTTTTTTCTTGGCAAAGTTCCCCATTTCGAGCTATTTGAGTATTATCAGCAAGCAGATATATTTATTTTTCCATCCGTTTGGAATGAGGCATTTGGAATGCCAATTATCGAAGCAATGTCAATGGGATTGCCTGTTATTGCTACCCGTGGAGGTGCTTTCCCCGAACTGATAGAAGATGGAAAAACAGGGTTATTGGTTGAACGCGGGAATGCGGATGCTTTAGCTGACGCAATGCTGCGGCTACTTTTAGATGACAATCTCAGAATTGCAATGGGAGAACTTGGACAGCAACAAGCAGTTGAAAAGTTTGATTGGGATCATCAGGCGCAAAAGCTATTGCAGCAATATCAAGCAATGATGAAAAGTTTGAATATGCCTACACTTAGGAGTTGATCGTGTTAGCAAGTATAGAAAAAACGCCACTGACTATTTTCCGTGAGATGAAACTGTTTATTATTGTTTGGGTGGGACAGCTGATTGCATCTATTGGTAGCAGCATCACCGCATTTGCTTTGGATGTTTGGGTTTACGAACAGACAGGTTCTGTCACCCAATTTGCTCTTATTACTCTTTCCAATACTTTACCTTTAATCTTACTTGCACCTGTAGCTGGGTTATTAGTGGATCGGTGGGATCGGAGATGGACAATGATTCTTAGCGATTTATTTGCAACTTTAGCAACAGTAGCGATCGCTGCTTTATTTATCATCGGTCGATTGGAAGTGTGGCACATTTACTTAGCCAATACCTTCAGTGCTATCTTCATGGCTTTTCAGATACCCGCTTTCATCGCTTCCATAACCCTATTAGTACCAAAACAGCACCTTGGTCGTGCGAATGGAATGCTGAGTTTCATGAACGGTACGGCGCGGCTTGTCGCACCACCTTTAGGAGGTATTTTATTAGGGATGATTTCTTTGCAAGGGATTATCGTGCTGCATTTAACTACCGTATTTTTGAGTATTACTCTTTTGTTACTGGTTCAGTTCCCTAAATCTAGCACTCCTGCTGTTGCAATTGAAGAAAGTTCTTTTCTTAAAGAAACAACTTATGGATTAACCTATTTATTGGCTCGACCAGGACTACTAGGAGTATTAATTATCTCAGCTTATAGCTTTTTTCTTGTAGGATGTGTTCAGGTTATTACTATACCTCTGGTGTTATCTTTTGCTCCCGTAACAGTTTTAGGGACTATTCTTTCACTCTTTGGCGTTGCTATTTTAGCAGGGGGTTTACTGATTGGTATCTGGGGAGGTCTAGAGCGTAATATGAATACGATATATAGCTGTATGTTGCTCACTGGTGTGTTTCTTCTTGTTGCCGGTTTCCAAGCTTCTATTTATGTCTTCATTGTCGGTATGTTCTTATTCTTTTTGATCAGACCGATAATTGCTAGTTCAACACAAGCTATTTTTCAGGCGAAAGTAGAACCATTAGTGCAGGGTAGAGTCTTTTCTATTAAAGGAGCGATCGAAGCCGTAGGTTTACCTCTAGGCTATATTACGATCGGGCCTTTGGCAGAAAAGGTGTTTGAACCCTTAATGGCTACTGATGGTTTGTTGGCAGGTAGTATCGGACAAATTATTGGTGTCGGCACAGGTCGTGGTATGGGACTTCTGTGCGTCATCATGGGAATTTTTACTATTTCAGCAACTTGTATTACCTACTTCTACCCTCGCCTACGATTTGTGGAAGATGAACTACCTGATGTGATTGATGAAGTTGCGTTGGCTACGTCCGCCGCAGGCATCGCAGCTGTACCAACCTCAGATATTCTCTAAAGTCTGAGAGGATGTCTTACTCAAACTCTTATTTTTTAGTTAACTAAAAGCAAACTAGGTAAGTAAAGATGATTTCTCAAAAAGCAATAGCTAAAAAGCTTATCCAGTAAAATTTTCCGGCTATATTTGCCTTTACTTCAGTTATAGAGTCATAGAAAATTTTCGACGTACTTATTATAAAATATGCAAGCTCAAGTTCTTCGCAATCAAACCTTAAAAGATGCTACTTCTCCATTGTCGGCTTTTAATCGATTTTGGGAGAATGTTAGAGCGATCGCAGGGCCTTATTGGTATCCAACAAAGCCAGGAGACAGAGCATTTTCAGATGTGATTCGCGCATGGGGGATGCTTATTCTATTGATATTATTAATAATCGCGCTTGTGGGTGTAAGTGCTTTCAATACCTTCATTAGTAACTATTTAGTCAATGTCATTATTGAAGAGAAAGATATTACTAAGTTTACTCAAACCTTGTTAATTTACGGTGTTAGCCTGATCTGCGTAACCTTCTTGGTAGGATTTGCTAAATTTGTCAGAAAAAAAATTGCTCTTGATTGGTACAAATGGCTAAATAATCGCACACTATCAAAATATTTGAGTAAGCGGGCTTATTATAGAATCAATTTTAAATCTGATGTTGATAATCCAGATCAACGTATAGCTCAAGAAATTGAACCCGTTACCAGTAATGCTCTCTCCTTTTCAGCTACTTTATTAGAAAAAGTGCTAGAAATGACGGCTTTTTTAGCAATTGTTTGGTCAATCTCCCAACAGATCGCTATTGTTATGCTTGTTTATACGGTCATAGGAAATTTGATTGCTATTTATTTAACTCAAGAATTGAATAAGATTAATCAAGAGGAACTTGAACTTAAAGCTGAATATAATTATTCTTTAACTCATGTTCGTAATCACGCTGAATCGATAGCTTTTTTTCAAGGAGAAAACCAAGAAGAAAATATAATTCAGCGCCGATTCAGTAATCTACTAAAAAATATTGAACGCAAGATTAATTGGGAGAGAGGTAAGGAAATTTTTAACAGAGGATATCAGGCTATTATCCAAATATTTCCGTTTTTAGTACTTGGGCCATTATATATTAATGGTGAAATTGATTTCGGACAAGTTGGACAAGCCAGTTTAGCTACTGGTTTGTTTGCTAA
Organism: Nostoc sp.; assembly: GCF_036917775.1. Taxonomy (GTDB): domain Bacteria; phylum Cyanobacteriota; class Cyanobacteriia; order Cyanobacteriales; family Nostocaceae; genus Nostoc. Next base: position 1,785 of record NZ_JBALEQ010000144.1, on the reverse strand, counting down.
CGCTATGGCAGAATTAATTAATGAATTTGGAATTTCGGGAAGATTTTCTAGCTATGTTGAGCGTTTATCTGAGTTTTCAGATGCTTTAGAAGAAGTAACTAAGCAACCCGAAAATGTCAGTACTATTAAAATAATAGAAGAAAACCATCTGGCATTTGAAAATGTTACCTTACAAACGCCCAACTATGAACAGGTGATTGTTGAAGATTTATCGTTGTCTGTTCAGCCAGGAGAAGGTTTATTGATTGTCGGCCCTAGTGGTAGAGGTAAAAGTTCTCTATTGAGAGCGATCGCTGGTTTGTGGAATGCGGGAACTGGTCGTTTGGTGCGACCTCCTTTAGAAGAAGTCTTATTTTTGCCTCAACGCCCATATATAATTTTGGGAACTTTGCGCGAACAATTGCTCTATCCTAATACCAATCGTCAAATGACCGACGCAGAACTTAAACAAGTTTTGCAACAAGTTAACCTGCAAAACTTGCTGAGTCGAGTCGATGGCTTTGATACAGAAGTTCCTTGGGAAAATATATTATCGATGGGAGAACAACAACGTCTTGCTTTCGCACGGCTGTTAGTTACTCATCCTCGCTTCACCATATTAGATGAAGCAACAAGTGCTTTAGATTTGGAAAATGAAGGAAGTTTATATCAGCAGTTACAATCAACGAAAACAACATTTATTAGTGTAGGGCATAGAGAAAGTCTATTTAATTATCATCAATGGGTTTTGGAACTTGCACCAGATTCCAGTTGGCAACTTGTGACTGTGCAGGATTATCGCTTGCGAAAAGCAAAAAAAATTGTTACTAATGCTTCCGAAAATACTGAAATCACAATAGATAATTCAGCTCAAGATAAATCCCAAAATGAGTCAGAAATCAGTACAAGCAAAAGACTTTCTCATAAGGAAATGAATGAATTAACGTACTATTCCGTTTCCACTATTAGAAGTAAGGCAAGCAAAGGAGAATCTATTACTACTAGGAACGGCTTAACCTATCGCTATGACAAAGATCTCAAAGTGCTGAAATGGGTGAGAGTTTAATAGCTACCATCCACGAGGGGCTAAGATGAAGCAACTTTTGGCAAACATTTAAAATCCTCAAATTTTTTAATGAAATGATCCTTGTGCAAGAGAAAGGGGAGAAAACAAGTTCTCCTCTTCTTGTGGATTATCATGATCGCCAAACCTTTGGATAGCTGAAATATGAAATGAAAAAGTATTTTAACAATTTAATTTATAAGAAATTATGAGTGAGAAATTTACCATGTTAAGAGCAACTAAGTGGCAAACCTTAAATGACTGTGAAATGAACCAGGAAAATTTTCAAGCATTGCTGAGAAATGATATTCCATCAATTCGCATTCCTCAATTTGCTTCATCTGAAGAATGTTACAAATTAGCTGCTAGCAATTGAAAAAGTTGGGTTTGATTTTTATAAAAATGTGGAACCACCAATAGGAAGAATTGGAATTACCCAATTTGAACATAGAAATAGTGGTAAGTTGAGATACTTTGATGCGGTAAAAAAAAGCCAAAAAAACTTATAATCAGGTAGCTTCCTTCTCTTTTGACCCGCTAAAAAGTTTGACAACAATTCTGCGCCAGAATGTATCAAATTAAGTACAAATTGCTTATGAAAAGGAAGCCTATGAGTATTATTTTGCCGGATTGATACGTCATATTAATGGTAATCGACCACGGGGCGATCGCAAATTACAAGAAAGTAAAACCCATTGACATCAAAGAGTTAGAGTTCAAAAGAAGCAGACACCAAACTAATT
>NZ_JBALEQ010000143.1:0-24206 GCF_036917775.1 Nostoc sp. | reverse complement strand
CTGTTTAATACCTAAGATTATTCATACTTTTGCTAAGTCTCTGATTAACTCAGCCCTGCTGGGTCATTTTGCATGGCTTAGTCTAAACTCCAGTAGCAAGCAGGAAAAATGGGAGTAGATTTGCTGAAATTCTTTGACAAAAGCTGGTTTTGAAGTCGCAAAAGCTAGTTTTGGAGTCGCAAAAGCTGGTTTTGAAGTCGCAAAAGCTAGTTTTGGAGTCGCAAAAGCTAGCTTACGAGTCAGAAACTTAGTTTACAAGTCGCAAAACTTGATTTTTGTAGGTAGGATGAAGGGTGATATTTTTATCTGGAAGCGTGGGGAATGTGGAGACTTGAGGAAAAGTGCGATCGGGTTAGTTAATTAAGGATTTTCAAACCACATATTTATGCTGCTATCAATTAATTGTTATGGTGTAGATATGTGGCTTTAATTATTATGTATTAATTTTCTCTATAAAATTAATAAAATCATCAAATAGCTAAGATAACAGACATTCCCAAGGAAAATCAACTAGATAATTTATAATATACTCAAATACAGCATTATGAATTTTTTTTGTTTCATTAAAAATATCTGCATTGCTGCCCGAAAATTCTTTTTTGTACATTTGCACGAAAAAATTATCTATTAATTTATCATTTGATAAAATTTGATCTGCTTGCTTTATAATACTTAATTCAAAACCTAATACTTTTTCAATTTCACTATAAAAAAATACATTGCTTTCTTTATATTCTATACCCTTGATTTCTTGATTATCAACATACTTACCAAAGATATAATCTAATGTTTTTTCTATAAAATCATCACTAGCTTCACGACTTAAAAACTCTAGTAACCAAATCAAACTATTGGATTTTTGTGTTGCAAAATCCAACTCACTTTTTAGAGGATAAGTCTTTCTATGTATTGATTCTGGCTCAAAAGAATTAATTTTCTCATATATTTTATCTTGCAAAAGTTTTTCAATTCTTTGTGAGAGTGTTAATTCTAAAATATATCGATCATTTCGACCTGTTGCAATTATCTTATTGCTTAAATTTATAAAAATTCGTATAGATTCTAATGCTGATTTATTTGTTGAGTAATGTTCTGTAATGCTAACTTTACTATAATTCTTTAAACATTTCAAAAACTTCTTTTTCAAAAGCTTAAAACATTGTTTCTGAGACTGAGGGAAATTTATTTGTGGCTTTGTATTACCAAAATCTATTCGATGTGGACATTCTGTTTCAGATTGAGGATGAATAAAAGCAGCAGTTCTTGTTGTTCCATCTGAAAGAGTATGTTATTTTCTTAGATGCACTACTACTTTACAATGTGGGCACTGAAAAATTCCATAATAATCTGGATAATCTACTTCAGATGCTTGGACTATTCTTCCAGTAGCTATATGGCGAGCTTCTTTCATATTCAACTTTTAACTTAAAGATAATTCTAATAATATAATATACTTAAACCCAGCATTCTCAGTTCAATCCCAAATAACATCTTCTGTGCAATGTCATAAAAGGTGGCTCAATATTAGCCCACTGTGTTGTTACCCAGCTATGAAACTGGTCACGGCGATTAATTACAGCAACCAATGGACCTGTATCTAGCAATACACATCGCCTCATCACGAACCGTAACCATCCATATAATCTTTATTAGTAGACAAATCGCTTGCTGCTTCCACACAACCAACGTATTCTTGAGCAATAGTCAAAGCTGAAACACCTGACTTTATTTCTTCAACAGATAACTCTTGCTTTTGTATTTTCGCAAGTAAAAATTCTACAAAATCTAATGTCTCTTGTTGCTTATCAGGAGGTAATATTCTTACCTTGCCTAGAATAATTTCCTCAATGCTCATTTTTTCTAGCCTCTGGTATCAACTAATATCTTTGTAAATTTTAAAATATTATTTGGCTGTATGCCTTTATCAATTATAAATTTATCAAGCGCGAGTGGTTGATAAACAGTCTATAATAAGGTCATAGTGAAAAATTTTTTCAATCTTAGAAGTTAATTATGCTTATAAAATTTGAAGAAATATATAGAGATATTGATACTTTACCAGAAGAAGCTCAAATATTACTACTTGATTTTATTCAGTTACTCAAAAAGCGGTATCCTCAATCAGAATCAAAAAATCATAGTCAAGAAAAAAGTCTTTATGATAAGTTTGATGAAATTGGATTAATTGGTTGTTGTTCTGTTGAAGAAAATTTATCAATAACCTATAAGGAAGTTTTAAAGAATTGCTGAATTTGATTTACTAATTGCTCGTGTTGCACTTGCAGAAAATTACACTTTGGTCACAAACAATACTCGTCACTACGAACGCATTAATGGATTAAAATTGGAAAACTGGACTCTGCCTTAAAAACTTAGAAAAGCAGGCATATTAACTATGACTCCACCAACGCTAGATAAAATCACCAGCCTCCAAGAACAGAGATTTCTTTTACCTGGACATTACACTTGGGAAGAATTTGAGGAACTTGAAGCCTTAACAGCAGATGCGCCAGGTTTGCGGATATCTTATCTTGATGGCTGTGTGGAATTTATGACTCTTGGTGAACAACATGAGATGCTAAAAAAAGTAATCGCTATATTGCTGGAAGCTTACTTTTTTGACAGAGGTATAAATTTTATCCCTGTAGGTAGTGCTACTAGTTGCGCGGAAGAAAAGGGAGCTTCCTTTGAACCTGATGAATCTTATTATATAGGGCAGAAAAAAGAAAATCCTGATTTAGCAATTGAAGTAAATATTACCAGTGGCAGCATAGATAAATTAGAAAAATATAAGCGTTTTAACATTAATGAAGTCTGGTTTTGGGAAAATAATCAGTTATCTGTATATCATCTCAATAATGATAACTATGAGCAAATTAATCAAAGTCAATTACTACCAGAACTAGATATAAGTTTGTTAGAACGTTGCGTTTTAATGCCTTCAATAATTGAAGCAAGGACAGAATTTATTAAAGAAATTCGACAGTAATATTTTAATTATTTGTATCCAAATATCATGACAGATAGAACAGATTTATCAAAAATAATTGCCAGTACAGGCGACAATCCACTAATTTTATCACCTGAAAGTTTGCCGTCACAAGAAGACGTAGAACTTGAGCGAAAGCTGAGAGAACTTAAATTTAAACAAGAACTAAGAAAAGATTGGATTTTATTTATTGTCAGGGATGTAGTAATTTTTCCTGCGGCTATGCTTTTTATTTTTGCTGCCAGTGGTTATTCCCTATTTCTTCATATTCATGGGTAACTTACTCTGATTACAATTTTTAATCAACCATAGAGGCGCAGAGTACACAGAGAAAAGATAATTTTTTTACCTTAAACAAGGGGATTGGACCCCTTGTTTTAATATTTCACCACGCTTTTGATGATTTATTTTTCTGGTGGCAAATCTACACTGTAAACAGTCTCCCCAGCCAAGTTACGCAATGTTACAGTCATCACCTTTGTATAAGCATCAATTTTGACTCCTCCAAAGAATTGCAAACCTTCACTTGGAGGACGATTTGCTTTTGTACCTGGAGGAAGGCTTTGAAATATCAATTGGGGGCCAAAGGTATTTTCTAGTTGGTTTGGCCCAAATGTGCCAGAGTTCAGAGGCCCGGCGACAAACTCCCAAAAAGGCTTAAAGTCGGTAAACTGTGCTTTGCTGGGGTCATAATAGTGGGCTGCTGCATAATGTACATCAGCAGTTAACCAAACAACATTCTGGATATTCTTATTTTTGATAAATCTGAGTAAATCTGCAAGTTCCAGTTCTCTTCCTAAAGCCGGGCCATCTCCGTTAGCCCAAGCTTCAAAGTTGGTGCTACCATCTCTAACAATCAATCCCAGAGGCATATCACTAGCAATCACTTTCCATGTTGCTTTTGATGACAGCAATTGCCTTTTTAACCATTGTATTTGTGTTCTACCCGTAAATTCTGTGTCTTTACTGGGTACTGGCTGATTATTAGGGCTATTCGGCCCCCGATAGGTGCGCTCATCTAGCATGAAAATGTCTAATAATGGGCCATGCTTAAAGGAGCGATAAATTTTCGCTTTGTCTGGCTCATTGGTTGTATACCCAATAGGCAGATATTCCAAAAATGCTTGTCTTGCTCTTTTAGCTAGCAAGTTAACATCCTTAACGGTATAACGGTCATCGTTGAGGATAGTTTGTCCAGGATACCAATTGTTTCTTGTTTCGTGGTCGTCCCACTGTGCCAATATTGGAACATCAGCGTTGAAACGCTTGATGTTTTCATCTAACAAATTGTAAATGTAGTTGCCACGAAATTCTGTAAGAGTTTCTGCTACCTTTGATTTTTCTGGTGTAGTGATGTTTTTCCAGATTGTGCCGTCGTCTAACTTTACTTCTGATTGAATGGGGCCATCAGCATAAATGTTATCGCCAGAGTGAATGAAAAAGTCGGGATTAAGCTGACGCATGGTTTCGTAAATTTTCATCCCACCAAAATCAGGATTAATTCCCCATCCCTGACCGGCGGTGTCGCCACCCCAAACAAAGAATATATCTCGCCCAAATTTGGGGGGAGTTCGGAAAGAGCCTTTGACAGGAGCGCTGTAAGTGCCTTTATAATCTAAGTCTTGGAAGATTACCCGATAAAATAATTGTTGGTCTGATGGCAGGTTTCTCAGATAAAGTCGTGCTGTAAAGTCGCTATTTTGTAAAGCATTGGGCCCGACAACTCGCTGCACATTTCTAAAAGATTCGCTGGTAGAGTATTCTACGATCATTTTGGCGGGGCGATCGCTACGACTCCAAATAACAATACTATCGTTAGAAATATCTCCGCTAGCTACGCCATAAGGTATGCCAGGACGCATTTTATCTGAGGTGATAATTGCAGGTGCTTCAGCAAAAACTTGTGATTTTGACACAAAATTGGTGGATATAATTCCACCTGCCGTTATCGCTGAACGTAGCAAAAACTGGCGACGGTTTAGCCTCAATGGGTTATGAGATTCCATACTAAATAATGGCAATTTTAAAAAGTATTACAAAATAAGCTTTTACCACTTTATTTTATAATAAGAAGTAAAGATTAAGTTATCTAAGGGTTAATAAAAAATTTTCAATTTAATTGAACTAAATAGGTTTCTTTACCTTACCTTAAAGTCTACTTAAAGTAATGAACTCAAAATAATATAAATACACTTATCTGGCTACTTGTTATTTCTTCTTTGTGTAAGTACCGGGAAAGGCTTTTTTAGCTTTGAGCAGTCAATTTTTAGTAAAAATGGCATTTAAAAACCGTTGGTTCAGTCACTCTCTTTTAAGAAGAAGCATCTTCTGTGGGATTAAATTACACATTTGCTGATAAAGCTAATACTTTCACCAGTTCTACAACTTACGAAATTGTTGATGAAGATTTCACATTTTTTCCAGAACTTCTCCAAATACTGAACTCTTATCTGATAAAGTGTCTTATAGAAAATTACCTGATCCCACAACATCAGATGGTACTCTTGTTGCTTGTGGTATTGGTTTTATATTAAATAGAAAGAGAACATTAATAAAAAAGATTAAAATATAACTTTTGTATTAAGTGAATATTTTGATATAATTTGCGGCTCAAAATATGCTCGTAGCGCTTAACACATCGCTATAGGAAATGGTGTGTTATTGCCTTAGAATAATGCAATCTAATTAAAATTTACTTGAAAAATAGCCTCTAATGATAAGCTGCTAAATGTCTACGCTTTCATAAATATATTGGATTTGCTGAGATACTCTATATTCCCACATCTACACTGTGAATTTTGGTTAGTAATCTGGGAAAGATAAGTTTATAACGATTCATGAACTTTGAAATCATAGAGCCGAGTATTCATAATGTTGCCAAAAATATTACCTCAGCAGTCAATACATGAGAGTATATCGACTATTAGTAGTACATCAAATACTGATGAGTCAAATTTTCGATTAGAGTCAACGTTACAAGAATTACTCTCTTGGCAAGTTCACATTGAAATAGAGTGTCCAGGGAATGATTTAGTTACGCTCTTTAAGCAAGAGCCTTTATTGCCAGGAATTATCCTCATTAATAATCAAGAGTATGTAGGGATGATTTCACGGCGGAAATTTTTTGAGTATATGAGCTACCCCTACAGTTTGGCTTTATTTTCTACAAAACCGATTAAGATTCTTTACAAGTTTTTCCAGACAGAGATATTAGCCATTTTTGAGGATACATCTATTGTTAAAGCCACTGAGATAACTTTGCAACGACCACCTAAAATTGCATACGAGCCAATTTTGATTAAAACTACGTGTGGAAAATATAAGCTGGTCGATTTTCATCAATTACTCTTAGCCTACTCTCAAATTCATGTATTAACACTCGTTCAGCTACAACAAGTAGAGGAACAATCTAGAGTTGCTAAAGCAGGCTTTCGCGATCTTCAAGAAAACTATACGCGATTAATTCAGAATGAAAAAATGGCTGCATTAGGACAACTTGTTGCTGGTATTGCACACGAAATCAACAATCCTGTCAACTTTATTGCTGGGAACCTTGTTCACGCCATCGAATATAGTCAAAATCTGCTCAATATCATTAGATTGTACCAAGAATCTTATCCTGAACCAGAAACGGAAATTAAAACTGCGATCGCACAAATTGAACTGGATTTTTTAACTACCGATCTCCCCCTTCTTCTTGCTTCTATGCAGGTTGGTACCAAGCGAATCGAGCAAATTATTCTTTCTTTACGAAATTTTTCTCGTCTGGATGAATCTGAGAAAAAATTAGTTGATATCCATGAAGGTATTGATAGTACGCTAATAATCTTACAAAGTCGTCTTCAAAATAACCAAATAGGTAAAAACATCAACATAATTAAAGAATACGCCAATCTTCCCAAAATAGAGTGCTACCCTGGGTTACTCAATCAGGTATTTATGAATATTTTGGTGAATGCTATTGATGCTCTTGAAGAGTCATTTGTCATTAGTCATCCGTCATTGGTAAGGGATCAAGCAAAAATTTGCATTCAGACTCAACTCACTGATGACAACCAAGTAATTATTCGCATTTCCGATAATGGATCGGGAATTCCAGAGAGTTTGCAAAAGCAATTATTCGATCCATTTTTTACTACTAAACCCGTTGGTAAAGGAACTGGATTAGGTTTATCTATTAGTTATCAAATTGTTGTGGAAAAACACGGTGGTCATCTGCAATGTATATCAACGCTCGGCAAAGGGACTGAGTTTATTATTGAAATTCCGACTCACCTAAATTCTAAGCTTGTTTAGAAAATCAAACAATAACCAAACCAGGGACATTCTTAGTCATTTTTTCTCCATTTAGATATTGAATTCTAACTATAAGTCCCTGCTGTTTCACTTGTTACTGTAACAGGCTCTGACACGATATCATCTATTTTATTAAACTCTCCAGCCCGCCAGCTATCTGTTGTATCCTTGATAAAACTAGCAATCGGAATTGCAATTAACAAACCCAGCACCCCTCCTAACTTTGCCCCCAGCAACAAAGAAATCACTACCCACACGGGATTTAAACCAGTTAAATTACCAAGAATTCGAGGTGCAACAAAATTAGAATTAACTTGGTCGATTGCAACAGCTATACCTAATACTTCAACTCCTAACCAAAAGTTTTGTAATGCCACCAAAAGGCTTACTATGGCAATGCCGAATCCTGTACCAAAGGGGAAGAGAGAAAATAAACCAATCCCAATACCAAAAAGTAGAGCTAAGGGAACTCGCAGCGTCAAAAATGCCAGTGTAATTGTCACCCCCAATACGGCTCCCAATGTTGCTTGACCGATAAAGTAATTGTGGAAGTCTTCTCGCAGTAATTCTCGTAATCTTAACCCAATGTTATGGGGAAACCACTGAAATATTCCGTCCCAAAGACGTTCGCCGTTTAATATTAGATAAACAGTTAGCACTACCGCCAACAACACATTGAGAACAATACCAATGGTATCAACAGCGAAACCAAGAATTCTGCCAGTGAAAGACTGAAGTTGGTTAGATAATCGTTCCAGAACTTGGGTAAATAACCCACTTAAATTAATAGGAAGCTGTTGCTGACTTAATGCCCAATCCTGGAAAGTTTGGAGTTGCTGAGTACCAGAATCAATCCAACTTGGCAAAATATTGGCTAGCTCAACGAGTTGTTGGATAATTAGGGGAACTAAGGTAATGCCTAAAGCTACTAAAACCACTAGAGTTAAAAGCAACACTCCTGCGATCGCTAGGTTACGTTTTACCCCTTGTTCTTGCAAAAACTGGATTGGATAGTTTAAGACAAAAGCCAGTAGAATGGCGGCGGCAATAATGCTGATCAATGGCTGAAAATACTGCACCACCTGGAGCAATAGCCAACCGTTGAGAATAATAATCGGAAATGCCAATCCTATAGTTAACCATCGCGGTAGTTTGTTTGCTGATTGCATTAGTGATGACTCCACAAGAGTTATAACTTTATTTTGGCTGCTAGGAGAGGAGGCAGGGGGCAGGGGAGACAAGGGGACAAGGGGACAAGAGGTGAGAAGTTAAAACAAGTCTTTCCCCTTGTCCCCAATTCTCCTTGTCTCCAAGTCCTCTTGCCAATTCCCAATGCCCAATTCCCAATTCCCATTAAGATTGATTTCTCTCCATAAAATCCAACATAATTTGCCGATGCGTATTCCCCAAAGGGCGTACTTCGCGGGCGTTTTGCGAATAACAGTTACCTTGGTGAATATCTTCTGGGGTCAATAATCCCATATCCCAGCCTTCATTTAAAACCAGTTGATTTAATTCCACTAATAGTGGTGCATGAAAGACATGACGGACAACCCTTTCGTCGGTATAACAGCCAAATTCCATAAAGGGTGGTAGCTCATAGCCAATTTCTTCTAAAATTTCTCGCTTCACTGCGACATCTGGCGTTTCACCAGGTTCGAGATGACCGCCAAATAGCGCCCAGTAACCAGGGTAGAGAATACCGGGGATGTTGTCGCGTAGTTGCATGAGAAACTTGTTTTCTTGATAGAGAATTGCGATCGCTACATGCACCGGTTGATTGTTCATATATGATTAATTTTTAATTGCTGATTACTCTTCTTCTAGATAAACTTCCCCCAATTCTTTACCACCTAAAGGGATGCTTTGGTAGCGAATTTTACCCTTAATCACCACTTGCGCTCCCTTTGCTAGATTTTTTTGATTGGTGATAACCCAAATTTTGCCAGTCGAGTCATTAATTTGATAGGCCCATTGCTTCATCAGAGGAGCTTGTTTTTCCACCTGACCTTGGATGTAAACTGTAGCCAGATTGTCTTGTTCTGGTTTTATTTCTCGAATTGGCGTGACATTGCTACCAATTTGGAAATTAGTCCCATTCAAGCCTGATGAGGTTAAACTACCACAACTACAAAGTCCTACCACCAATAAAAAAATCAACCCCAGACGGTAAGAAACAATACTATGCGCGGATAAGAACGAAAGGGAAAAATTTCTTGTTTGTTGCATGAAAGCCACTGATTGAGCAAATTTTTGCTTCACTGCTTGCTTTGTCGCCAGTTTCATTAGGTCAGTTCCCATCTATAATATTCTTTCTCTGTGGTTTCAGAAACACGCTCTCAACTGAGCAAAAAATGTTCTGAATTTCAGCCTGCAATTCTTTATTCTTCAGATAAAGCCGTTGATCTGAGAAAATAAGCATTATGGATTGACTGTGAGAGAAACGCTACGACATCAAGCAGATACACAATAATAGTTAAAAGTCAATAGGCAATATTTTTACTCTAGACTTTTGGATAAAAAGCGAATTAATTTATAATTGGGAATTTTCATGGAAACAAAAACTGCCAAACTCCTTGATGGGAAAGCTCTAGCTGCAAAAATTCAGCAAGAACTTTCTGTAGCCATTACACAATTACAACCAGAAATTGGACGACCTCCTGGTTTAGCAGTGTTAATGGTTGGTGATAACCCAGCGTCAGCTGCTTATGTCCGCAATAAAGAAAAAGCCTGTGCAAAAGTTGGCATCGCCTCTTTTGGTAAGCATTTTCCTGCCGAAACTACCTTTGGGGAGTTACAAGAAGTCATTGCTGCACTAAACCACGATGAACGGGTGGATGGAATTCTTGTGCAGCTCCCCTTACCTAAGCACTTAGATAGTGTGGCTCTGCTACATCAAATTGATCCCGATAAAGATGCTGATGGACTACACCCAGTTAACTTAGGGCGACTAGTACGGGGAGAAATAGGTTTACGCAGCTGCACCCCGGATGGTGTGATGCGGCTTTTGCAAGAATATGAGATTCCATTGCAAGGAAAACAGGCAGTAGTGGTGGGACGGAGTATTTTGGTGGGTAAACCTATGGCGCTGATGCTACTAGAAGCTGATGCTACAGTCACGATCGCTCACTCGCGATCGCATGACCTCAAAAGCATCACCCAAAATGCTGATATTCTAATTGCAGCAGCAGGTCGTCCCGGACTCATCACTGCTGATATGGTAAAACCAGGTGCTGTTGTGGTAGATGTGGGAATGAATCGTGTCACCGATGCTAGTGGCAAAAGTCGCTTAATTGGAGATGTTGACTTCGAATCAACTGCTGGTGTTGCAGGATTTATCACCCCCGTTCCTGGTGGTGTTGGCCCTATGACTGTTGCCATATTGTTACAAAATACCTTCACCAGCTATTCCAGAGCAGCAAGAAAATGAAAAAGAGTGAGGAGTTATCAGTGATAACTAATGAGTGATGAGTTAAGAATTATTAATCCTAACTCCTATACAAACGTGATTAATCGCGTCTCAACTCTTAACTCCTAATTCCTAACTCATAATTGTGAACTCTTCATTTTTTCAGCCCCACAGCACCTTAAAATTGTGACGTATAAGACAAAAATCCCAAAGTGTCAGGAATTGAAGAATGGTAGCAACTGATAACGTTCAAAAGACACCACCAGAGGAAGCCACATTTAACTTAGTAGCCTATCTCAAAGAGCGACAAAAGCTTTGTGATAATGCTTTGGATCAGGCTATCCCCATCATTTATCCAGAAAAGATTTATGAGGCGATGCGCTACTCGTTATTAGCTGGCGGCAAGCGTGTACGTCCCATTCTTTGCCTTGCTACCTGTGAAATGATGGGCGGTACTATCGAAATGGCTATGCCAACAGCTTGTGCTGTGGAGATGATCCACACAATGTCTTTGATTCATGACGATCTTCCAGCGATGGATAATGACGATTACCGTCGGGGAAAGCTGACAAATCATAAAGTCTATGGCGAAGATGTGGCAATTTTGGCTGGAGACGGCTTGTTGGCACTCGCTTTTGAGTTAGTTGCCCTTAAAACCCCCCAAAGCGTTAACAGAGAGCTAACCTTGCAGGTAATTGTTCGTCTTGGTCGAGCGCTGGGGGCAGCTGGTTTGGTTGGTGGTCAAGTTGTCGATTTAGAATGTGAGGGGAAATCAGATATTTCTCTAGAAACGCTAAATTTCATTCATAGACACAAAACATCCGCCCTTTTGGAAGCTTGCGTAGTTTCTGGCGGGATCATCGCTGGGGCATCAACTGAAGATGTGCAGCGACTGACTCGTTATGCTGAAAATATTGGGCTAGCATTCCAAATCATAGATGATATTCTGGATATCACTTCTACAAAAGAGCAATTAGGTAAAACAGCTGGTAAAGACCAAAAAGCAAAGAAAGTGACCTATCCTAGCCTTTGGGGACTTGAAGAATCGCGCTTAAAAGCCCAAGAGCTAGTTAAAGTAGCTTGTGCAGAATTAGAACCATTTGGAAACAGAGCCAAGCCACTCCAAGCGATCGCTCATTTTATTACTAGCCGCAATAACTAGCAACGCTTTGCGGGATTCTAAATTCTTATACCGTATGGGTTTCATTGATTGGGAATGGGTGGTTTCTTTACATCATGCTGTACTACTACCGCCCAGCAGAATTGAAAATTCAAAATTCAAAAAGCTTATATTTAATTAGCTTTCAGACAATTTTGAATAATTGATCTGTTTCCGCCGTAATGTACTAGGTTAATTTGGGATTTTGGGTTGAATCTAAATGTTTCCTCAACCAACAACCGCTGCTAATATTTACTAACCTAACCAAAATACCATGCAGGACATAGGCAACATTTTAGACAACCGGGTGCTGCTGGTTGCTCTGGTCGCTTGTTTAATTGCTCAAGCATTAAAGCTCGTAGTCGAGATCATCAAAAATCGCAAACTGAATATCCGTGTTTTGGTGACAACTGGAGGTATGCCCAGTGCCCATTCAGCTTTAGTTACAGCTTTAGCGGCTGGTGTAGGGCAAACACTTGGTTGGGCATCTCCTGATTTTGCCGTTGCGATGGTTTTTGCCATCATCGTCATGTACGATGCAGCCGGAGTTCGCCAAGCGGCTGGTAAGCAAGCTCGTATCCTCAATCAAATGATTGATGAATTATTTCATGAAAAACCAGACTTTAGCCAAGACCGTCTGAAGGAATTACTTGGACATACACCAGTTCAGGTAATAGCTGGGTCGGCTTTGGGTATAACCATCTGTTGGTTAGCTAGTTTTGCTTATTTAAACTAGGGCAATAAATCCTTACTTGAGCGACTATTTTTAATTGGGAACTGGTAATTTGTCAGCTGACAAATTACCAACTTGGTAGATCGCATCAGTATTCTAGAAAACTTAATATCACTACAATCGCACAGTTGAGCGCAGTAGAATCACTTTACGGCTATCTACTATGCTGGCAACAAAACCGCCATTGTTCAGCTTCTGCAATGTATTGTATGCTTCACTTTGATTGGTGGTATAAACTGCTAACAAGTAAGGGCGTTGTCCATAAGAAACAAACCCTACGTTACCTCCTACTGCTTGCTGTACGCTATTTACTAGTTCAGGACGATTGTAATAATCTACCAGCACTGCAAAACCCTCTCCTAATGCTTGAGGATTATAGTTAACTGTTTGCTGAGGTGGCTGTTGTTGTAGTTGTGGCTGTGTTTGTGGCGGCTGTACATTTGCCGTTGTTGGTCGAGTGGTGATGATGGCAGACAAGCCAACAATATTACTTACATACCTTGCCCATCGATTGGCATCATCAATCTTTTTAAACCCCCCTATCCGCGTCACAGTTTCGTTGAGATATTTGCAGGTAATGGTTTTCAGTTCAGGCGGTAAGGCGCTACGCAACTGCTTTTGATTATCAGCTGTGGGACTAACTACTAATAAAAGATACTCACCTGAAGTCGGTGGTTGACAAGCAGGAATAGCTTGTTGAGCAAAAACAGAACTCATGCCACCAATCAACCCTGCAATCGCTAATCCTAAAACACTTGGTAAAGTCTGAAATCTATGCACAAAAGTTAGATTATGTAAATCAAGGTGTCTTAGAAGATTTTATAAGAAAAAAGCTGAAAACCTACTTACTTCAGTGTGGGAATGGAAGGACTGTTACAAAACATATTTTGTTCTTACCAAATAAAATTGGGGACTGGGAACTGAGAACTGGAAAAGCTGGGGAAGAAGTGATACCCAATACCCAATACCCAATGCCCAATACCCAATTCCCAATTCCCCATTCCCCATTCCCCATTTTTAAGATACAGTAGCCAACGATGCTAAAGCATCTGGTATTGTCTCAGAAGGAGCCTGGAATTCTCCAGTGATAACGTACTCTAAACGCAGTTTTAACCAAGTAATAAATTGGGGATTAGTTGAAATAATTGCTACTGATGGTTGGGGACACTTTGCCTTGATTTGTGCAAATTGAGGTGCTTCCAAAAAAGCTGGTTGCTCAATCAACCAAAAATCTATTTGTTTTTCTTGTTCGTGGTAGTGACGAGTGCGTTCTTTGATAACTTCGTGTATCGGTTCTTCTTGGAGAAGAAAGCGTTGACTTGCCAAAACGTAATAGTATGTTTGCATTTTCATCCTTTGGTTGCTGTGTGAATCATGTAAGGGCACAGTACGGCATTCTGTACCCTTATCAACTAACTCTTAGGGGATTTCTTGAACCAAGAACTGAACGGACAAGCACTTCCCGACTTTTGGGCATTTGTCTGTTTGCCACCAGATGTTAGCTTTTCCAAGAACAGATTATTGTCGAAGTAGTGTTCTAAGGAAATAACCTTCAAGTCATCGGTAACTTTTGCAATACTCATGCCGATAATTTCTATTGTCTCTCCAGTAGGTGCATGGCCTTTATATTCTCCGTTAAAATGTCCCCAATGCCGCCATTTGAATGTGACATTTGGTGGCCCTGAGAAAACTTCCAGAACTTCCCAAGGAAATCCTTGGGGAAATGTTGTGTGGAAGACTTTTGCGGATGATTCAAAGGTTTCTTCTGAAGCTTTGTAATGCTCTGAATCAGGCATAAATAGATTGTAAGTACCTTGGGCTGATAAATCTGCTGCGGTATACTCTACTCCGCCATTGGTACTCACACGAAACTGTTCATTGACAATAGATAACCACTGTTGTGGGTTAGCTTTGAAAGATACCTCCATCTCGAAGGTTCGCACTAAGTTTTGCACGATCGCTTCCAGTGTCCCTTCAAGGTGATTGTGGATACTTTCTTGGGCAAGATTTTCTTTAGAACGAGAATAATCAGGCGGTGTCTGATAGCGCCACTCGACATCAGTGCTTTCTGCTATCACTTTATCTCTATCCTGTACCCAAAGTGGCAGGTTGTTAGACTGTGTTGCGCTCATAGAAGTTTTTGCTGAAGATTTGATCCCAATTTCTAGATTTCGCAGTGATAACCCCTCTTTTAAGATACGGGATCGGGGCAAGGGAGCAGGGGGCAGAGGAGGCAGAGGAGCAGGGGAGGCAGAGGGGAGGGGTTTGAATCCCCTTCTAAATTGAACCTTCTGCCCTCTGCCCTCTGCCTTCTGCCTTCTTCAATCCCATTCCCCATTACCTATTCCCCATTCCCCCTTATAGCTTGCTTCATCTCGCGGACTGCCCTTTCTATACCTACTAATGCTGCCCGACTGATGATGGTATGACCAATGTTCAGTTCTTCCATACCTGGAAGCGCAGCCACCGGATAGACGTTCCAATAGGTGAGTCCATGACCAGCGTTGACTCGCAATCCAGCTTCAATCGCTTGTTGACAACCTTTAGCTAATATGGCTAATTCTCGGTGGCGATTTGTTTCATCCTTAGCCTCAGCATATTGTCCGGTGTGCAACTCGATAAACTGAGCCTGTACCTTGACAGATGCTTCGATTTGTGCTGGTTCGGCATCGATAAATAAACTAACTGGAATGCTAGCGCTTTGCAATTTATCGACTATCTCACCTATTCTAGCAATTTGGCCAATAATATCTAGTCCGCCTTCTGTTGTGACTTCTTCGCGCTTTTCGGGTACTAAAGTCACGTAATCTGGTTTGATATCTAGAGCGATCGCGAGCATTTCTTCTGTTGCGGCCATTTCTAAATTAAGATGCGATCGCACTGTTTGCCGCAATATACGCACATCCCGGTCTTGGATATGTCGCCGATCTTCGCGCAGATGCACCGTAATTCCATCAGCACCCGCTAATTCTGCTAGCACCGCCGCCGCTACCGGGTCTGGTTCTACCGTCCGCCGCGCTTGCCGGATGGTGGCAATGTGGTCAATGTTAACGCCAAGTGTAGGCACCCCAAATTTCTCCCAATTCCACAATCCTCAAAACTTAATTTTACCGGAAATTGGGGTAGTTTTGCTTAAGAGCTAAATAGGGCTTACACAGGAGGCAAGGAAGGCTCTTGAGGAAATAAAGAAATTTAATATCTCCTCCTCTCCCCCTGCTTCTCTTCTTACCCTGCCTCCCCTGCTCTCTTCAGTGAGAGATTATCAAGAAACACTCAGCATTTGGGCGGCTAGCTTATGCACCAATTTCATTCGCTGAGGCTTGAGTTGACTTGGCGAAAAAAACTTGACATCAAAAAGCCTTGATAGTATATTTGTACTATTAAAAATACTTAGGGACTTTCATCTGTGTGGATTGCGGATGCCTCAACTCTTGAAGCAATTAAAAAACATCTTGGGCAACTAAAAGAAAAAAAGGTCAGCTTTTAACGGGCAAAATATTGTTGCATAAAACTTTAACACTGGCGATTACCCAACAGGAGGGCAAAATTAATGAGGCTATCTAAGGTAGACTTGAGCGGTTTAGTAGCGATCGCTCACTCTGATGGATATTTGCAGTTATTGCTAGATCGAGGTGACGAACTAGAGTTTTTGGAAATTCCGGCACCGATACAAGCTTATGAAGGATTGCAAGAACTGAACGAGGCAATCGCCCATACGCCTGCACTACCCTTTGAAGAAGAACCAATAGCTATGCTACCAGTTAGCTCATCAATGGCGATCGCTGTAGGATACGATCGCGACGAACAAATTTTGCAAGTTGAGTTTCAAAGTGGATCTGTTTATCAGTACTTAGGCGTAGACGAGGATACTTGGGAAGATTTACACGCCTCTGATTCAGTTGGCAGGTTTTTCAATCAAGAGATTAAAGGCAGATATGACTGCGATCGTCTAGATAATGCAGATTATACTATTGACTAAAACTGCGTTTAGGGTTTTCAATTGGTACGTGATCGAGTAAACACAATTCTTGTTGTTACCCAAAGCATAAACAAGAGCAATAAGACATACACCAGTGGTATTTTCTTCAGAGACAATAGAAAAAGCCCACATAATCAAACGCAGTTATGACAACTACACTTATTTCTGCTGTTAAACCAAAAGCCGAAGATAGTTTTGCTATTAGTTTTGCACCATTGTCTCTTGAAGAAATCTATGCCAAGTCTGACGATCCAGCTAACGGTGCTGTGGTTCTGATGAGTGGCGTAGTTCGCAATCAAACTGATGGTAAACCTGTAATTGCTCTAGAGTATCAAGCTTATGAACCTATGGCATTGCAGATATTTTATCAAATTGCTGCTGATATTCGCTTATCTACGTCTGATGTAAATCGGATAGTGATTCATCATCGCACCGGACGTTTGCAAGTTGGAGAAATTAGCGTTTTAGTCGCAGTAGGTTGTCCTCATCGGAGTGAGGCATTTGAAGCTTGCCAGTATGCTATTGATACCCTCAAACACAATGCACCTATATGGAAGAAAGAACATTGGGAAGATGGTTCTAGTTGCTGGGTAAGTATCGGTGCTTGCGAACAGTTAGCAGAAAATTGTTCTTAGACCAATTTTATGTAAGGCTGCGCTTTATTCACGTAGGGGCAATTCATGAATTGCCCCTACAGTCTATAGTTTGACATCAGTCTTTATATTCGCAAAACAAGAATTTTTGTTGCATTTGTTTACAAAAACTACATTGCTCTATTGAGGTTTGTAAATAATTTGTATTTCCCCAAGGAATATTCCTTTAGACTGATCTTTAACTGAAAAATGTGGGAATAAACACAAATGCATTCGTTAAATATATTTTGTCACGAATTTGTAGTTGCTGTTTCCTTTGTAGCTTGCATTGTTGGACTGGTGTTACTGTGGGACAGTAAGCAACAAAAAAGTGACGTGGAAGAAACAGAAGTAATTCTGTTTAGAATGAGCTTTACTTATTGGCTAGTTTACTGTGTAGCTTTTGGCATAGAGAAAATAATTTTACCCGAATGGGCATCTGTAGTTATGACTTTAAAAATAACTACCGCTCTGTCATATTTCTTAACTTTTTCGTGTATTGTTAGTCTGCCACTACACAAATTTGCAGTCCACCGTGTTGAAGAATAGACATTGGGAATTGGGAATTGGAGATGATTAAGATTTCATTGCGATCGCTAATGCCGTTTCCAGTTCTGACTGCGCCAAAGGAGTTAAAATAAACACTTCTTGTACCGTCTTCCCCTGCCGTGCAATTACTTTATAGCCACCGCGAATTGGTACTGAGACACGGAGTTGCATTTTTGGACAATGACCTCTTGCCCGCCCAATCACTCCCGGCGTTACTGTTTGGATGCCATCCTGCTGACAAAGACGTTCTAAAATTGGGATCAGACCAGAAAGGTGTGTCGAGTGATTCCAAACCAGTCTGGCAGCTTTTTGTGTTCGCGTAGCGTCTCGTAGAGAAGCCGCCCGGAGCGAATCTGCGGTGGGTTTGCCCATAATAATTAAGCTGCTTCTAGAGGTGCCATTGTCAAACCTGCTCGGCGCAGCTGCTGGTGATAAAGTTCCGCAGGTTCTTGAGGGCCGACCCAAACGATCGCTTGACCTTCATAGTGTACCTGATTAGTCAGATCCCATGCGCGATCGCCACTCATTCCTGGAATATATTTCATCAAACATTCAGCCACGTGTTGGAATGTATTAAAATCATCATTTAATACAATCACTTTGTAATTCGGATAAGTCTTACGGATAACTTGACTAGACCGTTCAGGAGTTATAGTTGGTGCTGTGGTCATCCCGTAAACATCTGCTGAAACGTTTCTAACCATATAACAATTGGTCAATAAGATTTTACAAAACTACAATTAACTAGTTTAGTCCATTGTCATTTGTCCTTTGTCCTTTGTTTTAACAAATGACCAATGACAAATGACCAATGACTAGCTACCGCCAATTATCCCAGTTTTCGTTAAAAATGGATGTATCAGGGAAAGCGGTGGGGTTGCCATTTTGTTGCAAAAGCCGTTTGAGTGCTTCGAGTTGTAGCTCTTGTTTAGGTAAATTATCGACTAGTTGGTAGGGTGCGATCGCATTTTTGATGGCAAAACTAGCAACAGTTCCCGCAGCCGCGCCAGACGACCATTCAAAGGAATGAACTCGATAGGCAGCAGCAGCAATATGACTAGTAGCAATGCTTTTCCCTCCTACTAGTAAATTATCAATTTTCTGGGGAATCATCGCTCTTAGAGCAATTTGGAAGGGATAAGCAAGGCCCGCACCACGCCTTTCACCTGGACGTTCTGTGTTACCTGGGGCTTCTGGGGGACTATTTACCATACAAGGATGGAAATCTATAGCATAGTGACCAATACCCACAGCATCGGGGAAGATGGTAGAACGAGTCCGTCGCATTGCCTTGTCTGGTGGGACTTTACCATCAATTACTGATATTGCTTCCAAACCTGCAACTGCTGCTCGTAGCCTCCGATACATATCTGCTGGTAGAGTCTGGGAGTAATACTGATCATTATAATCTCGGCGAGAAATATCAATTTCCCAAATACCAAAGCCAGCAGGTTGTCCCCAACTGGGGCGGCCAATGATGCGCCGTCCTTCGCGCATATAGGGATATTTTGATAAGCCATGGACTGTTCCCATCGGGGAATTTAACCCAGAAACAAAGCGATTATTGGTTTGCTGCTGCTTTACACCTTCCCCTAGTTGGGAATCTGTAGTCCCAGCTACTAGCCAGTAATAGAATGAGAGGGCATTTTCTTCAGCTTTGCGGAGGGTTTCTGTCCGCAGTCCTCCCATCCAACCACCTGGGTTTAACTGTCCAGTAGATTGTAACTGTTGGCGACTGTAAATCAGGTTATCCTTGGCTGTTCCGGGGCGGTAGTCGTTACCCCAAGTCCAGTTTTGCATAGAGATATCCCCTGGTGTTGCAGCAGTAAAGCTTACACCTCCGAATTTTGCTGGTTTCCCTTTGTTGGGACTCCAAATGCGACGATAGGTGAAAACTAAATCAAAGTTAGCCAGTCGCGTTAATTCATAGCTAAAATATGGCGCATATTGTAAATAGAAGGGTGGCATTGTCTGCGGTTGCGGTTCCTTAGTTGCCTCCATTGCAAAAGTGTAGGTAAATCCTTGAGGGCAATAAGGGTCGTTATTGGCGCTGGAAGCAGAAGGTTCTAGGTAAGAACGGGCATCAATGCCTAATCGATAGGGAACATCAGCAAGGGCAATAATTTCTCCAGTTTCGCTAGCATCTACGACGTACCATTTCGGAGCATCCCCTTTCGCTTCCTTGGGGAGAAAACGGAGAATAGTTTTAGTAAATCGAGATGAATTTTCGTAACTATAAGAATCTTCAATACTTTGAGATAAAGTAAAGGTATTGAGAGGTGGTGCGCCTTTTGGTGGTTGATGTTGGATAGCGATCGCACTATTAATTATTTTGCCATCAGCAGCAATTTCCAAATCCTTAATTACCGTGTTGGGAAACCATTGCAACTT
Organism: Nostoc sp.; assembly: GCF_036917775.1. Lineage (GTDB taxonomy): Bacteria > Cyanobacteriota > Cyanobacteriia > Cyanobacteriales > Nostocaceae > Nostoc. The sequence continues at coordinate 4,069 of NZ_JBALEQ010000143.1, read as the reverse complement.
CCCTTTGCCCTGCTTTTCGGCATCTTTGAGCATATCAGTCAAAATGGCGTGAGCATCGCGGGGAAGAAAGCAGGATTCACTTACCCAACAGTCACCGGGGTTAAGTTTACCGTATTTGCGCCCAATGCGCTTTCGCAATTCTAGGTAGCCGCGAGAATAGAATTTGAGAGACCGTTGAGTTGGGCGTTCGTCTAACGCAGATGTCCCTTGAGAAGAAATTTGTCCTCCCAGCCAGTCAGTAATTTCCGTCAGACAAACCGTTCGTCCTGCTAGCAACCCCTCGTAAGCTGTAGCGACACCAGATAGTCCACCACCCACAACTAAAATCTCGCAGTTCACACTTTTATCTGGAGTTCTTGGTAGTGTAGCGTTTGCGGGATCAAATGCAACTAAGGTAGATATTAAATTGAAACCGATCAGCGATGTCAAGCTATAAGCTACTTTTTGTCTGTGCTTCATGGTTAAAAAACCGCTCCAAATCCTGTGTCACCTTGTAGAAGGTAGCATCCAAGAAATGTTCATCACAAGTTTATCAGAGTAAATATATTTAAATATAAGTTTTATACCTAAAATACTCAGTATGTCGGTCAAATGTACCTTGAAGTGATTAAAACTCAGTTAAAAGTGCTGATTTCTGAGTACTTTTTTCCTGATATATAGGAATCCGGTTTGATTTTTGAAACGATCTACGTAGATAGGGAATAGGAAAGAAGCCTCTTGCCTCCTACGCAAATAATCATGGATACGCTACGCTGCGCGAACACAAATCAAAGTGGATTGCGATATTACCTAAATGTTCGCAAAATATCATCTGTGCCAACGCACAGAATTCTTAAATGAGTAACTAATAATGTTTAGCTGAAACTGTGCTGATTTGATCTATTTTCCTAAAATTAAAAACTGCTCCTGTTGAAAGTAGCAAGAGCAGTTGTTAATCGCAAAGCCCAAAACAAGAATTTAGGCATCTTCAAGTTCAAATTGAGCTACCGTAACAGCATTAAAAGCGAATGCCAAAACTAAGGGCATCGGCGACTGAAACCAAAAGGTAAAAAGAACAGCTATGATTGTGCCAATCACTGCGGACATCGACCACAATCTTTCTTCAAATGTCAATCCCTTCTCAGCTTTAATCCCTCTAAGAACATTAACTGGGATTGGTTCTGGCATTACCCCACCCGGAGGGAAAGCCCAGAAGTTGTTACGTCGTTCAACAAATAAATCTGTCCAGCCATTTTCTTGGCACCATGCCTCAATCCATTGAAGTGAGTAATGATTCATCATCGGGTTTGGGAGTTCGGTTTGTAGAAGTTGTGTACTCGGTGAATGTAAACTCTTAGAGATTCCTGAAGAACTAACTAATCGCTATAAAATTAACGCTAATTATCCAATTTTTAAGCTTTGTTAAGCACTGGTAACGCTTATAATTGCGTTTAAACCTTACTTTCACTAATTAAAAGATTAGCAGTTGATGGCGGCTATTTAATTTAAAAGACAATAAACTTTACTTGGAAAGTTGTAAGTCAAGAATTGTAAATAAGCCGGTGAGTATTACTGCTTAATAAAACTCTTTATATCCTGAAATTTAAATCTAGAAATGAATAATTGTGAACAAATCAACAAGTGTTAGGCATCGTCTGTTGTAGATATTATTTTATCCAGCAAAAATATTCCTTTAGAGTTAGAGATTTCAAATTCTTTCATCATTAAGAGTGATATTATGCTCCCCTTCTATGTTTTGCTAAAGCTTGCTTGATGTGACAAGTAATTTATACTCAATTATTGCGATCGCTATTTCGTAATTATTATCCTGCTTTAGTGCGAACCTCCTAGATTGCCTTTCTCTACCCAAAGTCGGAGGCATAATTTTGCTCAAGGTGAGAAGCTTATGCCTTTTTTGCGTTACAAAATATTAAGCAAGGGAAATACACATCCCCCAAATCCAGTAGCAAGGCTGCGAGTCTCAATTAGAATCAGCCAGTCTTGCTAATATTCAAATGCGGTAAGCTTAAATGCAGCGATTAGACACCAAATTGACTCTCGATATGTTTTGGCGGCAAGGGTTGGCGTTCCTTCTCGGAATTATTATCTGGTGCGTGGCTGATCCCGCGCTGGCAGTAGACTGGACTCATCCACTGTCATTTAGTAATGCAGAGTTGACAAGACGTGATTTTTCTGGTGAAAGTTTGCAAGCTGCGGAGTTTTCTAACGCCAATATGGAACTGGCTAACTTTTCAAACGCTGATTTGCGGGGAGCAGTCATGAGTGCTTCGGTGATGACAAAAGCAAATCTCCACGGAGCAGATTTAACGAATGCAATGGTCGATCAGGTAAACTTGACTAGGGCCGATTTGAGCGATGCAGTTTTCAAAGAAGCTCTTTTGCTCCGCGCCATATTTAATGATGTAAATATAGACGGTGCAGATTTTACAGATGCAATTTTGGATAGAGCGCAAATCAAAGAACTGTGCGGTAAAGCCAGTGGTGTGAATTCCAAAACAGGTGTGCAAACTCGTGAATCTCTAGGATGTCAATGAAACGTGTTGGTGTAATTGGTGGTGGACAACTTGCCTGGATGATGGCGGATGCAGCACAGAAGCTAGGAGTAGAATTAGTAGTACAAACTCCAAGCGTTCACGACCCGGCCGTGTCAATCGCTCAGGAAACTGTCTTCGCGCCAGTTGATGACGCAAGTGCTACGGAAATATTAGCTCAAAAATGTGATGTCATCACCTTTGAAAATGAATTTGTTAATCTGCAAGCTTTATCTGTTTTAGCACAGCAAGGCGTTTGTTTTCGTCCCAGCTTAAAAGCTTTAGCTCCACTTTTAGATAAATATCATCAGCGTTGCTACTTACGCGACTTGGGTTTACCAGTTCCTCGATTTTTCGCCCTTGACGAGGTGGAAAATATCAAATCAAAAATAGAATATCTAGGTTTTCCAGCAGTCCTCAAAGCCCGCCGCCACGGTTATGATGGTCAGGGTACTTTCATAATTCAGGATTTTGCTACTTTAGAGCAAAAGCTAAGTTATGAAACTATAACAAAACCTTTAAATGAATCATTTTTCTTGTTAGAAGAATTTGTCCCTTTTGAAAGAGAACTAGCAGTAATTGCAGCGCGTTCTGTGGAGGGAGAAATTGTCACTTACCCAGTAGTGGAAACCCAACAAGAACAACAAGTATGTCGGCGGGTAATTGCGCCTGCTGATATTAGACCTAATCAAGTAGCAGAAATTCAAGCGATCGCACATACTCTATTAAATAGCCTAGAAGTAGTCGGAATTTTTGGAATTGAGCTATTTCTCAGCGCTGATGGCAAAGTGCTGGTAAATGAAATTGCGCCTCGTACCCACAATTCTGGGCATTTTTCTATTGACGCTTGTGAAACTTCTCAATTTGAACAGCACCTTAGAGCCGTTTGTGGTTTACCTTTAGGGAATCCAGCTTTACAGTGCGCTGGCGCTGTGATGGTTAACCTGCTGGGGTATGAAAATTCTCACAGCGACTACCAAAGCCAGCGTCAACAAATAGCAGAAATTCCCCAAGCGCACATTCACTGGTATGGGAAGACAGAATCACGTCCTGGGCGAAAGTTGGGACATATCACTGTTTTACTGGATAATCAGAATAGAGAATCGGCAAGTACCATCGCCCACACCATAGAATCTATCTGGTATCCCAGGTAAATTGAGCAGAAACTTTCGATGTTGAACACACAACATCTTTTGAAAAGCTATAATGAGTGAGTTGCACTACGACGTTGGTGACTGCCATCAAGTTTTTTGATCTATGCCTTTAATGACAAGGGAGTCAACTGTTCTCGTGGCAGTATACCGGGCATGTACCCGGAAACTTTAAACGAGGAATTTAGGTTCCCACCTGGATAAACCCAGGTCATAAACTTAGGTAAAACGGCGTCGCGGTGAACTTAAAATTATTAGCTCCCAAAGTTAATTAGAACTTGGGAGCTTTAATTATAGGACTTACGCATTGACAAAAAACATCATCTATGGAGTCTAGATAATGCCATGACTGCTAAGGTTTGCAAAAATATGCTCACGTACAACTAA
>NZ_JBALEQ010000142.1:0-26613 GCF_036917775.1 Nostoc sp. | reverse complement strand
CAACGATTTCTAATCCCCAATAGCCCAATGCACTGATGCCAAACAACATAGCGCTGACGATGGACAATTTAGCGATGACTTTGAAAATGTAATTGGCTTTTAGTAGGCAGTGTCTGAAAGGATTGTCTGTGACGGTAGTGGATAGCGAGTTCACTTGGAGCTACAACCAAAACACGTCTTGGTTTTTGTTGAATGAGTTGGGAGACAACTTGTTTATTATCAGTCATGGGTCAAACCAAAGCCTGTTGGTTGTAACTAGATTAGTTTCAGTAATTATATTGTAAACTTTCGTCAGGTGAATGTGGTTGAATTTACATAAAATTTCCCGTATTTAGAAAAGATATTCTAGTGGTTAAACGAGGTCATACGCAAAAACCCAGAGGACAAACAAGCGATTAAGCTGAAAGGAAATTAAAAATATTCCCCAGTGCGGTGGGCGCTGGGGAATATTATCAATCTGCCTCAGAATAATAAATAGGATCTACATAAATTTGGACTCAGCAATCGTAGCACTAAGCAGTAATCGTAAGCGATGTCACTCGACTTGCCTCTTGCGCGTCTACGCCATCTGCAACATCTACGATTCAACACTCACATTCCATCTACCGTTGCTCCACGCTGTCTTGAGAAAAGCGAGAGTTACAGCTTTACAGTGATTGGATAGCCAGTGGTAAAACAATTTATCTATGGCGCTACTTTTTCTTTAAACTGCTTTCCAGCAGAAAACGCAGGCACAATGGTAGCTGGGATAGTCATTGGCTCATTGGTTTTCGGATTACGCCCCTCGCTCTTAAAAGCGATGCCTACGGCGGCAAGCTACGCGTCGCTCGAATCACCCAAACCTATCAAGTAGTTAGCCATTATAGGCGAATACCAAAAATTCAGTGCCTTCATAGATGAACTCTGCCATCTTGCACATACCCATCTTTTGATGTGCCTGAAGTGATGCTTTGTTGTTTGCCTTGATGAACAGTATCCCTTCCCGTTCTGGTAAAAAATCTTTCAATTTAGCAAACATTACCGCAGCAATACCTTGCCCTCGCATAGTTTCATCAACACAGATGGGGCCATATAAGTAAGAATCTTTTGTACCAGCGTAGGCTTGTAACATTACCGTTATAATTGGTAAATTAGCAGTTGCCTTTGACCAACTGAGTAAGAATCCTACAACTTGCCCATCTTTGCGGGCTACAATGCTCGGCATTTTAGATATGGTCATCATCACTGCCTCTGGCTCAAGATGACCTAACAACATACCACCATGTTCTGCGTCATTGGCTTGCGCCAACTTGAGAATTCCAGTAACATCGCTGAGGCTGGCACGAGCAATCACGATATCATCAAGACACATATTTGGTTGAAATAAGTGGGGAGATACTCAAAATCAAAGAACAAGTAATTCTTATGCTTTTTTGACTCGGCAGGCAAAACATTTAAATGCCTGCTGTCCTGAGAGATTGTCATAATATTGTTTATCTATCAAGATATTAACTGACTCATAGTAGGGAGTTCCAAACTCTTCTGCCATTTTCTGCCCAGGCCCGAACCAGCCAGGGACAAAAATAGTATCTTCTCGAATTCCTGACCAAACCAATGCAGTGCCAGTGATTGCTCCTCTGGGACTTTCAACTATAATTTCATCACCATTTTTAATGCCTACTTTTTTCGCAGCTTCTGGGTGAATTTGTACCAATCGAACACCATTCATTTGCTTACCCGTATAAGTCCAGTGAGTTACAGAGTGGAAATGAACTACACTTGGTCTGCCAGTCATTCCCATTAGTGGGTACTCTTTATGTACCTCACCAGAAGTCATTTTTCCTAATTTAATGTTTTGAGTCAGTGCCTCTGGATTTACAGGATTTTTTACCAACTCAGATGTGTATTCAATGGTAGGATGCTTACCTATTACCTCTGGATGGGTATAGAAGCTTGGCAGAGCAGAGTGTCCAGCCTCAGCTAGCCGACTTTGTAATTGAGGAGTATAAATTTCTACTTTCCCACTGGGAGTTAAAAATCGCTTACCAATATTATCAGGGTTAAGAGCTGATGCGGCTTCATACCAAGATGCATCATCTAGGTAAAGTGTGCTGACACCAGGATGATCTACTGTGGGACAAGGCCAACGCAAGGGTTCTGTTCTTTGAGATAGTCTCTGTTGGGTCATACCTCCCATTCCTGGAGTATTGGTTAGAAAAGTTGCCCACAGTTGACGATAGTCTTTCCAAGAATCAGGAAAGTTGTCCCTCCAGTATTCAGGCGGATTGCGTTTGTCTAATTTCGCTGTGGCGTGTGCTAAATCAATCCAGATATGCCAATCTGGTTTGGACTCACCTACCGGAGTAACCACTTGTTCTTGCCAACGGATTGCTCGATCATCCCGCCGCATATAAACGGTTTCCATTCCAAAACCACTCGTTACTGGCAAAATAATATCAGCATAGTACGCTGACTCTTCCATAAACAATCCAGTGTAAACATAAAATTCTAATTGGCGGTAAGCCTGTTGTACTTTAATTGTGTCTGAACAAGCCAACAGAGGATTCCCCTGAGTAACGATCGCTTTGAGTTGATAAGGTTCACCTGAAATGATCGATTCCGCAAAATAATCTGGCCCAACTGGTAGTGCAATATCTTTGCTAGGTGTTTTACCAATAATCGCTGGCAACTTCAATTCCCCTGGCCAGGTATTGTGCATAAAATTGCAACCACCACCATTAATCCCAATGTTGCCTGTAATCGCAGCCAGAAAGGTTAAACAACGGTAAGTGTCAAAAGCTCCTAGTTGATGAGAAATTCCGGCATTACAGAAAATCGCAGCAGGCTTAGTTTTGGAATAACCTTCAGCTATCGACCTAATTTTTGATGCTGGAACATCCGTCACTTTGGCTGCCCACTCTGGTGTGTAGCTGAAGCTTTTTAGGTGATTTTTCAGTTCATCAAAACCTAGTACCCATCGTTTTACAAAGCCAGTATCGTATAAGTTGTTAGTCACAATGTGATAGAGCATTGCCAAAACCAAAGCCAAGTCAGTGTGTGGTTTCGGTGCAATCCACTCATCAGCTTGCGCTCCTGTAGGAGTCAAGCGCGGGTCGATAACTACTAATTTGGCTTTGGTCTGAACACGACTTCTGAGAAGATAGGCAAAGGTTACAGGATGGGTTTCTGCTTGATTCGTACCTAAAAACAGAAAGAATTTGGCACTTCCCAAATCTTCTTTTTTAGTCACATCATCGATTCCGTAACCGTTTGTAAAATTACCCAAGCCAAATGTCCATGCCAAAGCATTGCCACCTGCATCGTTGCATACAGGCCCAACATCGGTATTATTAGGACTGCCCAGCATACTAAAATAGCGTCCGACCAGAGAACCTGTCCCCCGTGGGAGTCTGCCAGAGGTTTTGTTCGCGATCGCTCTAGCTTCACCTGCATCCCTGAGTGCCAAAAACTTGCTAGCTATAATTGAAAGTGCTTCATCCCAAGAAATTGGCTCAAATTTAGAACTGCTGTCACCTTTGTTTCCACTAACCCGCTTCATTGGGCTTTTCAAGCGAAAACGATTGTAGACTAGCTGGGTCATCATTGGCCCTTTGATACAAAACCCACCATCCTGTACTGGGTCATTTGGTTCACCTAAGACATCTATAATCCGCCCGTCTTTAAGGTGAACTTTCAATCGGCACAGAGAATTGCAGAATTGACAAGCACTATCTACAATCTTGTCTGGCTCTAGGGCAGCCGATTTCTGAATAAAATCAAATTCAGTACTTTGGAGAGGGATTGCCTGATCCTGTCCAGGACTTGCAGCATCTGCCACTTCTTTTTTTAGTAACTCTGCTGCACTTAAAGCTGCTGTACTAATAGCCGCCCCTTGGAGAAAACCACGCCGTGAGGTCTTTTTCTTGCCTTTTGATGTCATGGAGATCCTCTCCTTAGATATCGCACTGATTACAGCATTTCACAAATGTGGGTGAGTTTAGCTACCTCTGATTATAGATATTACATATTTGAATAACTCAACATAATATTGTGCGCTTTTCATTTCACATCTATTGCTTTGGCTGTGTTCTGGCTGGTGATGACTAGAAGTTCGCTTTCCCCAAAATTGCAACGCTATTTTAAAATTCCCAAAAATCAGCAGTGATCGCGTTGGTCAACCTGCTAACCAGTTTAATTCCATTGGGTTGTGGGAAGCAACACATGAAAATTATATCCCTAAAATTGTTGGTTAAAAGTTTGGGAGAAAATATCGAGCTATTATGAGATACTCTACTGCTTTACTTTCTACAGTAGAGTCTATAAACATACATTACTTTTATGCTAAAAGCTATTTACAATATCTTTGAAGAAGGGATACAGCTAGTTCATAACTATTAGGTTGAGTTTGTACTGCATAGGCTTCTCTTTCTAAATCTTGCCTGTGAACATCAATATAGCGCATAAAAAAAGGTCGAGCATAATTACTCGGCTGAATATTTAGACCTAAAGTTTTTATTTTCCCTTTCCCTGCACATACTTGTGCAGCATGAACTGCTTCATGAATTAGAGTTTGAGTACTAATATGTAGCTCAAAAACTACTGGATTAATCCAAATTTTTTTGTCAGCCTCTCTCAATAATCCATAAGTTCCTCGCTTTGGTGGTAGCTCAATTATTATCTGAAACCCTTGATTTTCTAATTGGTTTTTTAAATTAATAAATTTTGGTTCGAGAGTAGGCAATTGTGAAATCAATAAGAAAGAAGTTAATAGTAAGGTTTGGATGATTTTGATAAACAACAGAAGATGCTCCGAGAAAAGGCATCACGAAGGCAGGTGTTAGTGTAGTGATCGCAAGAAGGCGGGCGGTTACGCCATCGCGCTTTTTTTACATCTGCAATTCGACACTCACATTCCATCTACCGTTGCCCCACGCTGTCTTGAGAAAAGCGAGAGTTACAGCTTTACAGTGATTGGATAGCCAGTGGTAAAGCAATTCATCTATGGCGCTACTTTTTCTTTAAACTGTTTTCCAGCAGAAAACGCAGGCACTTTAGTCGCTGGGATAGTCATTGGCTCATTGGTTTTCGGATTACGCCCTTCACGTTCTGAGCGTTCGCGTCGCTCAAATGACCCAAACCCAATGAGCGTTACCTTTTCACCATTGGCTACAGCCTCGGTAACAACTGACAAAAAAGCACTGATGACTTCATCGGCTTGCTTTTTTGTGATGTTGGTTTTTGCTGCTACAGCATCCACTAGTTCACTTTTGTTCATAAATCACCCTGAAGTATTGCAAATATTGGAAATCTAGCATTAGTAGCTTTTATTAGCAAAGGGGAAAAGGAATAATTTCTAGCAACATACGAAAATTAACAATGCACAGCTAATGCTGTATCGATTTGGCGCGATAGATAATCGCTATTTTGCTCCAGAACCGTCTAATTGGTGTAACAGTTTCATTTTCGATTAGGTAAACCCATCTTCATATTCGGCCACAAGAGATAGGACATTTATACAGTACTTATGTACTATAGAAGGGGCTGAAAATAAACCTAACTCATCCCAAAGGAGAATACGACAATGAGAAAATTAAAACTTCAAGTACAAATGACCGTTGACGGATACATCGCCGGACTAAAGGGTGAAATGGACTTTATGGCGTGGAATTGGGACGACGAATTAAAACAATATGTCAAAAATATAACTGAACCTGTTGACTGCATTATTCTTGGACGAAAACTTGCCGAAGGGTTCATTCCTTACTGGGGTAGCGTGGCTGCAAATCCTGATGACCCGGAGTTTACAGCCGGTAAGAAATTTACGGACACACACAAAGTTGTTTTTACCAAAACGCTTGATAAGTCAGAATGGAACAATACCGTTTTAGCAAAAGGCAACCTTGTTGACGAAATCACTAAATTAAAAAAACAAGATGGTAACGACATCATCGCTTATGGCGGCGCGACCTTTGTATCGACTCTAATCAAACAAGGATTGATTGACGAGTTTCATTTATTCGTTAATCCAATTGCAATTGGTGACGGAATGACAATTTTTAAAGAACTTGACAGCAAACAATATCTGACATTAGTAAAAGCTACATCATTTGACTGTGGGATTGTTGTTCTTAATTACGAGCTAAAACGCGAAGAAACATGAGATGAATAGTATTAAATGACTGTACTTACTATGAATAAATCGGAGACAATATTAATTGTCTTAATACAATTTACTTCTCTCAAAAACTGCTCCAACTTTCGTCTAGGGCAGTTTTTTTATTGCACAGTATAAACCGGATTATGAACTGCAATTAATTGTGAATGTCTATTGCTATTTGGTTCATCTTGGCTATGACTATAAAGCGCTTCTATTGAGAATATCCCACATATTTTGGCTTTGACTGATTCTATAATCACCTTTTAAGAAGAAATTGTGTGAAGCTGTAAGAGAATGAAGAATCAAACTTTCTTCTACTAATCAGTTCTAACTTACGTAATTGTAAATATGCCTTCAATTTCCTACAACCGCACCGATAGCAAGCAGCCACAAAGCATTACAATTCAAGGTTATGTTGTTCGTCCCGGATTACACATTCTCACTTACGAGCAACTCAAGTTGCTACGGGAGCAAACACAGCATCATTCTCAGCTTGAAAATTTAGTCAGCCAAGGTGTGATTAAGTTGACTGGTTAATAGTCGCCAGCACAAAAAACCGGCTCTTCAGTTCCTTTTATGGAGTCGAATAATAAATAAAATCTAATCAAAGCCTATGTTCTTTGCTATGACTGAATTTTAAATTTTTGAGCCTTTCTATAAAACGGCTATTTTAATGCTGTAACATAAAACCAACGCAAGAGCCAAAAAACCTAACTCGCTACATCTAATTCCACAGTTGCTGGCTGTTGTTGCTCCTTGACAGCACCCAGTTCCTCAATAAAAGCGTCAATTACCTTGGCTGCTGACTGCTTACCTGTTTTCAATTTAGAAAGGATATTTTCGCGTATTGCTGAATAATCTGGTAAGACTTGCTGCTCAACAGAAATAGCCTCTTGCTTTGGTAGGGCAATTCCACCATCACACTTTTCTATTAAGTCCTTTATCTGAGCGATCGCATCTGCCATCTCTTGCTTAATCACCTGTTTTATCTCTTCCCCATTAGTTGTAGACACAGCTAAAGCATTTACTTCCTGTTTAACTATTTCCTTAATTTCATCACCATTAGATAACGTCAGTCCAGCTTTTGTCTGACCCAGGATTCCCTGGAGCAATCTTGTCGCTGTATGATTCAATGACTCATTTTCGGAAATCTGCATTGCCGATAAAGCTTTGACTTCTGTATCAGTTAACCCAATTGAAATTGTTACCTTAGCCATACTTTTAAAGCCTGTAAATATTAATCTTGTACATCGCTAGTTCTGGGTTATACCGTTTGCATACAGTTTCTTTGACAGTACTTTTATTGCTTACCACGAATGCTGTATAAAAAACTTATCAATGACCCAATTATTAAACTTTGCCCTGTGAGCAACTTTTACCCTCGACTCTTTAATCTAGCTTCAAGTCAGTCAAGTTGCCACTCATTCAATTCTAACGCACACTTACCTGATATCCATCTTAAAAATGAGGGCAGATGTGCCCTCATGTAAACTTTTAACTTTTAAGTATTGCCCCACATCCGCTATCCTTGCAGTTTTATAACTAGAACTTACTTGTTCGGTTCGCTGCACTGTGTAAAGTCAGCGCAGTCAGAATAGTTTACATCTGCTATAAATACTCAACAACGCCCAGCAAAATTACCTGTTGGTACAAATGTATTATAGTAGTAGTAAATTAAACTATGCACCTTTATGCACCTTCTATGGTTTCGTCGAGATTTGCGTTTAACTGATAATGAAATTGTCACCTCTTCATCTGATAATGATGCAAGAGTTCTGCCATTCTTCATTATTGACCCTTGGTTTTATACCTGGGCTGATGTCGGAGCTGCTAGAGTCCGCTTCTTGTTTGAGTCATTGGAAAATCTCGATTCAAATCTGCAAAAGTTAGGTAATCGGCTGTACTTATTTGAAGGTAATTCTACAGACATCGTGCAAGAGTTGACTAGGCAGTTAATCATTGCAGGATATAAACCCAAACTTTTCTTTAACCGTGATGTACAGGTAGAATATGGTATCAGCCGGGATAAAACTATAGTTGATTTCTACAAACAGTTTAACCTTGATTACCACATTGGACTAAATAACTTTCTGCAATCAGCAGAGCAACGTGACGAGTGGTTTAACGAATACTACACCTATCAAAGACAATCTCAATATAAAACACCAGCAACTATTAATACGCCTCAAATCACATTCAATCTACCACGGCTAACATTTGAAGAACTTAAACAGAAATACCATCGCTTTTGGGCATTAGGGAAAGTTTACTTTTCAGGGGGTGAAACACAAGCACAAGCTCAACTAGACTCATTTCTCAAGAAAAGATACTCTGGCTACCATTGGAAACTTTCTCGCCCAATGCTCTCACAGCTTGGTGCAACATCTCATTTATCACCACACCTAACCTTTGGGACTATTTCAACTCGCACTGTTTACCAAAGCACTAAAGCCTTAGCAGAAGAATTAAAAGCTCAACCCAAAGCGGAATTCTCCCTCAAAACATTTCGAGACCGTTTGCGTTGGCATGATAGTTTTACTGGGCGGCTCTATTTCCATCCAGAAATTGCTTACACTAACCGTTACCCGGAATTTGATAGTTTGTATACACCATCAGAATTATCACCTGCAAAACAAGAATTATTCCAGGCATGGCAGCAAGGAATGACAGGTTTCCCTTTGGTAGACGCAAGTATGCGGCAACTTCAAACGATGGGCTGGATGAACTTTCGGATGAGGGCAATGTGTGCCACGTTTTTAACTATCAACTGTGGTATTTCCTGGCATCACGGTGCTAGAAATTATATGAACTATTTAGTAGATGGAGATTTAGCAATTAATAATTGGCAATGGCAGATGCAGGCTGGTGCAACGAATCCACTTAGCGATACTTTCCGCATCTATAACCCGTCAAAGAATATTGCTGAAAAAGACCCTCAAGGAGACTTTATTTACCACTGGATACCGGAACTGCGGGGCTATAGTTTACCAGAAATTGAACAGGAGAAATACATTAACAATAGTTATTATCCACAACCAATTTTAGATTGGTCAAAGACGCGTAAAGTTAATGGTAAAGTTGTTTCTGACTTACGAAAGCTAACTAAACAGCGATTGTTAAGCCAAGGTGGAGATGAATACGATAGTGCAATCGCTGCTAAAGAAACAGTTGAGAAATACTGGCAGCATAAAGACAGAGAGTATAAAGAATATCAACAAAAGTTTACTGAGGCGCAAGAGTGAAGCATTATCTAGATTTTAGACTAAGCTCCTCTATATATTTATGTTGCGTCTGAACGAAAAAAATGGTTAAAAACTATCTAGAACTTAGAACCAAAAGTTACTTCAAGCTTAGTTCACAACTTGCTGGGTTGAATAATACGCAATTGTGTTCTTTGTTTGACAATAATGAGCCAGGTACATCAAGTTCAAGTTCGGGGCGAAATCATACCATCGTTCTTGGACAATTCAAAATTTTTGTCAAGCGCATTCCGATTACGGATATCGAATACGAAAACCTATTTTCTACCAAAAATCTGTATGACTTACCAACTTACTTTAACTACGGTGTTGGTTCTATTGGTTTGGGTGTCTTCCGTGAACTTGTAACACATATTAAGACTACTAATTGGGTATTAGAAGGAGCGAACGCCACATTTCCCCTAATGTACCATTATCGAATTATTCCGTTCTTTGGCCAACGCGAGAATATCGATATGGAAAATCACAAAAGCTTTGTGGAGTATTGGGGTAATAATGCGAGTATCGAGAATTATGTGTTAGATAGAGCCAACGCCAACTATGAATTGGTTCTGTTTTTAGAGTACATACCGTATGTCCTGGAAACATGGTTGCAAGAAAACTCTAGCAAACTTCAGCAACCTTTAGATGAATTATGCACGACGATTACCTTTTTGAGGAGAAAGGGAATTATTCACTTCGATGCACATTTTCGCAACATCCTTACTGACGGCAAGCAGATATATTTGACTGATTTTGGTTTAGTACTTGATAAGAGTTTTTCGCTAACCAAAGATGAAGAATCTTTTTTTAAGCATAACCAATTTTACGACTACGGAGAAGTTTTGCGGAATCTTGGTCATATTATTCGCTCACGATATGATTTATGCTCTGAGAAAGATAAACGTAGGATAATGGAAAAATATGAGATAAAAGAAGGTTTAAAACCTTATGAACTAGGATCTATATTACTTGACAGCATTGAGCAGATACACGCTGATGGGATCATGAAGTTAGATGAGTTTTATGTTACTTGCATCGTCAAATACCGCAGCATTATTGCGCTGATGCAAGACTTCTTTGTTGATATGTATAAAAATAACAACAAGGACATAAAATTTCCTCATACAAAACTACAACAGATGCTCAAAGAGACAGGATTTATTTCTGGTGCTGATGACTTACCACCGTAACTGTGCAAAAAACTGGCTCACCCCGGCGCATAATTGAACAGCCACAAATTTACTATGCAGATGAAAACTCAAGAAAACAAACGCAACTTCCGTTGGCAGCGTGTTGGGTTAGCCATAGCTTTCGGTGCAGTAGTTGTCATGCTTACTGGAATTGCTGTTGACAGATGGCGTGTTAGAAACGGATGGTGCGCGAGATTTTTACCCAACGGACAACAGAAAGTCTTTTACGGTGATGATTGTTGGAAATAAAATTATCAGTCAGGTAATTCAATCTCAAATGATAGCGATGCCTACGGCGGGCTACACCTACGCACTCTGGACCAATAGCTGCTGAAGATTGCACTCAGAAATTATCGGGGTAAGTTCATGAACAACCAACCGAATCACAAAAACTTTAGCCCACAAGAAACGCCATGTCCTATCTGCGGTTCACAAAATTTTGTTTGGGGTCGTACAGTTGGAGAATCAGTAAGTCAGTGGGTGTATTTCCGTGCTGATGGGGCTGGGTGGGGGGAAGGCGAAAAGCTGCGGGCGCGTAAATGTAGAGATTGTAACAATATTCAACTTTTTTCGTATGATTAGCTGTCAAGACAAACGAAACTAGCCTTGAACTAAAACCAGCACTCCAGTTAAAATTTGTCGCAGATTTCAAGTAGGCGCAGATCCACCAAGCGCATTTCTGTAAGCATCAGCAGTTTCTGTACCAAAACTGTGATTTTACCCCCTGCGTGACCAAATTTTGAACCATAACGTGACCAAAAGTTAACGTAATTTCAAGCTTTTGAGCCAATCAATAACTTAGCTTTATGAATCAAATTATGTCCGCGTGTTTTAAATGTGAACCATAATACGACCAAAAGTTTTATTTTTAGACTTGGTAAAAAATGCCGAGCAAGACACACTAATTTAGTCGAAAATTTTAAACTTTCGGTCAAAATATAATTCAAAATGCCTACAATATGGTTCAAAAATATGTTTAGCCAAAAATTGAGTGATAAAGCGATCGCCTGAAATCTGAATTTTTATTTCTCTCTCATTACGGTACGGTACAAATGAACTATTTGACCATGTTCCTTGCTGTAATTAAGTTTTGAGTTTTTTGAACTCCATTTATAGCTTTGAACTATATGTTGTCCTAGTACAGAGTGAAGTATTTCGTGACCGTTTGGCTAAATTATCGTTCAAATCACAAAAACCACCAGCTTGAGCATGACGGAGTAGCGATTGTACTATTGGCATCGCAATACTCATGCCAAATAAGGCATTGAAACCTGCAATAACCACTGGTGCAGATAATACAACTGTAAATTCTGGAAATAAGGCTAATACAGCTACTAAGAGCAGATTCACTCTCCACGATAATTCCGTGGAGTTTGTCCTGTCCATCGTTTAAAAGCACGATGAAAGGCACTAGGCTCAGAGAATCCTAACAAAAATGCTACATCGGAAATTGAACTATCTGGATTTTTCAAATGTCGTAAGGCTAGCTGTTTACGAGTTTCATCTAGTAGTTGCTGGTAGGATGTACCTTCAGCTTGTAACTCGCGTTGCAATTGCCGAACGCTAATTGCTAAACTGCGAGCAAACACTTCTTGAGACGGAAGTTCTCCTTTCAATTGTTGTGTGAGTGCCTGTACTACTTGTCGGGTGTAATTAGACTCTCGATTTATAGCATCAAGCATTGCTTGTGCATGTTGCTCAAAGACCGGAAGTAGGTTGGAATTTGCTGATAGCACTGGCCAATTTAGACAATTAGCATTGAAAATGATTCGATTCTTTGGCATCGAGAACCGAACACCTATACCAAAAATACGTGCATGGTCAGAAATGTCAGCAGGAGGCGAGTGTTGAAACCAGACAGCTTGGGGAGCAAGTGACTTTCCTGTCAACATCTGCGTTGCTGTCAGCAATGATGCAAAGGTGCTTTCAATCGCCTGCCGAGGTTCTTTTAACAAGTAGTTTTTTAAATCGCCTACAATATCACAGTCGCAAAGCACAAATCCTTGGGACACGCTGAAGTGAATATAAGCTCCCTGGCTGAACAAATGAGTATAGCGAGAGAGTTTTTCCAGCACTTGCTCGAATGTTTGACAATTGACCAACACATAACCAACTATACCGAAAGTCGCTGGGTTAAAGGCTTCACCCATGTGTAATCCAAGGTTTTGATCACCTGTTTGTTGAACAGCCTCACACCAGACTGCGCTATGAAGCTCTCCTGTAATCCTCTGATCGGGCATCTTCAGTAACGCAGGCTCAATTCCAACAGCAGCACATAGGCTATCAGCATCAACTCCGTACTTTGCTGCTGCATATTGAACAATGCCTCGCGTAATATAAACGGAGAAAGTCGCTTCTTTCATGAGTTGGTGAGTATTTCTTGAAAGGCGTAAACAGTCAATTTTTTGGCAGGGAAAGTCAATTTAGGACTTTCTAGAAACTATACATTTGAAATGTAGCTAAACAGCACTGTATCAAACAAAAACACAAAATTTACAAAGGAGTTTTTTTTAGGATGGAACCTACAAATGTACAAGCAAAAACTACTGCTCCAGTTTTGATTGCTGCCCAACAACCAGAATTTATCATTAATCCGGTAACTGGCGACCAGATGACTATTTTACACTCAACACTGGGAAAAAATGGGAGATATGTAAAGATCCGCTTTGACTTACCACCTGGAGCTAAAGGCAGCCCATTGCACTACCACCCTACCATGAGTGAAACATTTACTGTACTCAAGGGTTCTCTAGAAATGGAAGTTGGGCATTCAGGAAACCGACGAACACTGCGGGCAGGAGAAGCTCTTCATGTTCCTGCTGGTACACAACACAGTTTTTGCAATCCTTTTGATAATTGGGTAACGTTTACAAGTGAAAACTCTCCTGGCGAAGGGTTTGAAAAGTTTATCAGAGGGATGTTTGGTCTAGCAATTGACGGCAAGGTTAATCATCAAGGTATGCCAACTAATCTGATGTACTTTGCACTATTGCTCAAGAAAGCGGATATTGTTCTTGTTGGACCACCGCTAATAGTTCAACATTTATTGCTTGGCGCATTAGTGCGGATTGCAGATTGGTTAGGGACAGAGAGCTTGCTTATAAAATATTGGAACAAGGAAGCACAAAAGTAGGACTGAGTTTGGCTGAACTATTAGACTTGTCGCCTAATAAAGGTTCTGAGTTTTTCGAGCCAGACAGAGCAAAGGTTTCAGATACCAACCAATTTTTTATAAAGCGACAAGTCTATTAACGATTCTGCCAGTCGGCACTTTCCCACCAGCAAGTTCTACTGCTCTTAGCCACGCTTTTAGCTGTTGGTGGGGTTCAAGCTTTGTCATGGGTCGAACTTGCCCCTCTGCTGTCGGCAATTTGTGATCAAATTGATCACAAATTTCAACCAAGTTATCAAAAACAACAGCCGCATCCATTAAAAGATAGGACTGGCGACGACTATGACCAAACCTATCGCGGCAATATAGCGGTTCTCAGTTGGGTGCAATATAGTAACAGCAGTGGGTAAACCAGCCAATAATGTCTTTTTTAGTCACAGCATTGAAGGCATCTGTAATCGCTTGATCTAATTCTTGATAAGTTCTAGCAGCAAGCGAACGCAAAAACTCTTTCACCTTAGACCAACAGTTTTCAATTGGTGAAAAATCAGGAGGCGGGAGGAGACAAGTAGACGAGCTTCGCGCCAACACCTTCAATAGCTTCTCGGATACCGGCTACTTTATGAGAACTGAAGTTATCCATAACAACAGTTGCGCCAGGCCAGAGACTTGGAACCAAAACTTGAGTGACATAGGTTTGAAATGCTGACGCATTAGTACCGCCAGTAAAAGTCATGGCAGCAATGATGCCTTGTGTTGACATGGCTCCAATCATTGTCACATTTTTTCCCCGAGCATTAGGAGAATCACTATAAGCACGACTACCTTGAGGCGAACGAGCAAAACGTCTGGTCATCGCAATATTAACTCCTGCCTCATCGATAAATATCAAGTCCTCTAGTAGTCTGCCAACCCAAAAATGCTAAGTGAGGACTGGGTAAAGGGGAAAGGGAACTGGGTTTGGGATTTAAACCTTTTACCCCTTCCCCCTTCCCCTTTACCCCGCCAAGTTCACTTGGCGAACTACTAGCAAGACTGAGCCAATGGTTGTCCAATACTCTGCTCTAAGTTTTTGGACTCGTTCTGTGTATTTTTCGCTAGCGTGCAATGTTTTTTTTTGCGTGTCAGATTCAACTTTTGGGTAATTCTGCCCATTGTGGAGCGACTAACTTTGACACCTGTCCGCTCTTTTAACCGTTCACACAACTCCACCAGAATTGCATCATTATCTTCTTCCACCAAAGCAACTACCAGTGCCATCTGTTCACTGCTGAGTTTAGCTCTGTTACCCCCTCCATGTGCCTTCGGCTCAACTGTCCCACTACTTCGATATCGCTTCAGTAATTTTTGGATAAAAGTTAAACTCACACGCTCATCTTGACGCGAGGTTTCGCTGAGAACCTTCTTGATTTTTATACGCATCAATTACTTTTTGGCGGAGGTCAGTGGAGTATGCTTTCATCCTAGATGCACTTTGCTATGACTTTCATCATCTTCCCACATCTTGTATTTCACTCAAACGAGAACCGCTATATTCTTCAAAGGTTTTGTGCGTGGAACGATATAATCTGCGATCGCGTAATTTGGCCAATGCCTTCCCTGCCTCAAAAAACGCTCTTTCCACACGGCGCTCTAAATGCAGGCGATCGCTAATTTCTTACTCGGTTAATTCTGCTCAAAGTCAATCGCAATACAGCTTTTGAATGTAGATGGTAAATGTGTAGGCGTAACCCACCACAGGCATCGCTTATAAAACTCCATTTCTACCTGTCTTTCAGTCCTTTTCTTACGTCGAACTCAGGTTTTTATTAATACTGTTGACGCTGGTAATTATATTTTTCAGTACTGAGTAAATTACCTCCACTCCCCTTGCAGTGTAAACGCTGCCCAGTAATAGGGTGCAGAATATTCCTCCGACTGCAACATTTCCAGTTGTGCTGCTCGTAAGGCTTCCGCAGGCTTTAACCCTTGCCGTAGCATTTTTGTATAAAATTTCTTCATTAATACCGATGTCCCCTGATCTTGGACTTTCCACAAACTAACTACCAATCTTGGACTACCTGCATACATAAAGCCTCTTGTCAATCCTACCAAGCCTTCTCCTCTGACTTCCTTACCCAATCCAGTTTCGCAAGCGCTAAGGACAACTAATTCGGCTGGTAATTTCAGGTTAAAAATGTCATTAAGCGTCAAATAGCCATTTTCTGCCTCACCTTTTTTATTTACCAATGAAAGAACCACAGCAGATAATTTGGGATTGGTGCTATTGAGAATGCCATGAGTAGCAAAGTGTATATAGCGGTATTGGCTCAGTTGAGGATTCATTGCAAACGCACGATTAGCATCAAATCTCAAGGCTTTTATGCTCGATTCTGGCTCTAAAAAAATATTTTCCGCTTCCTCGCCTGTAAATGGCAGAGATGTAAATTTAACGCCTAATTCACTAGCAGAGCGCTGTAACAGCAAACTATCTATGTTGTTATTTTGGTTGTTGGGTTGAACTTTTGCGGGGAAGGTATATTGTTTGCCTTTGGGACTCAGGCGTGTATCATATTTACTAAAAACTGGATCGGCTAACACTGCAAGTGTCTTGGGTGCGGGTTTGCGTTGCTGTTGTTGTGAGCGAAGAATAGCAATGGTAGACACTGAAGGGGAGTTAATAATTTCGTGGTTTGCTAGTAAGGGTGTAGAGACCTTACAAGTAGCATCTTTACATACAGGCAAAGCACTAAAAGGTACATATTGCAACGCCCCATCGCTGACAATCAATAGACGCTTCTTGCCTAATTTATTAGCGACGGGTTGCAGCAGCATCTGACTCAGTTTAGTAGCAGAATTAGAAATTTTTTGTGAGTTGAATAGACCTGGCTTTATTGTTAGGGATTTATGAAACTGTTTTGCTTCCTCTTTAATTTCAGCACGTTTGGGAAGTTCGTAATTGTGGATTTCCGTTTTACTGACAAGCCACAGGTAACTGCGTTCTTCTCCAAGGGAGTATGTTAAAAGTAATGTATTCTCATCCAGTATCTTTTGCTGAATTTCTTTTAGGGTTAGTGATTCAGGAAACTTCAAAGCCGCATAGCGGGGACTATTGATACGAATTTCGGTTCGCAGTTCTTGGTAATCGTTTAAAACTTTCTCAATTTGTTGCTTAATATCTGCAATCTGTTTTTCGGTGTTTGGAAGGCTTACTAACTTTAGTTGTTGTTGTTCTAAAGCATTAAGTTTATGCTGTATGTTACGTTCTCTTTCCAGTAATTCTGGTTTAATACCCTCACGAATATTAGCGTTTGCTTCTGCGAGGAGTTCTACAAGTCCTCTAGCACGGGAAGCTTCGCTTGTTAAAAGTGCTTTGGCATCATTTCCTTTTGATGGGTCTTTTTTGTGCATTTCCATCAGGATGTCGATTTTCAGTTGATAATAATCTTGTACGGTGGCAAAAAAGGAAGTTCGTAAATCTTCACTAACGACTTCTTTGCGGATATTTTCGATTTTTTCGATTGCTTTATCTATCTCGGTGAGGGCTTCTGGAAGTTGCTTGTTTTGGCGTTGCAGTTTGGCGATATTATAAAGACTTTGGGCTTGTTCGGGAAGTAAGCCCATTTCACTATAGAGAGCAAGTTGTTCTTGATAGCTTTGGATGGCTTTTTGGGGTTGTTTGAGAGATGCGTAAGCTTCCGAGGTTACAGTAATCACCTTCCCCTCTATGTCCCTAAAGCCTGATTTTTGTGCTACTTTTCTAGCTTTTTGAGAGTCTTCTAGAGCCTGGGAATAATTTTCTTGTTTAATCTTAACTTGAGCGCGGATATTAAGTATCCCTGCTTCTATAGCTAATTTATACTCATCAATCTCTAAATTACCAGATAAAGCTAGAGCCTGATTGCCAACACTAATTGCTTGTTGGTAATCTCCAGAATTGAGATAATTTCGACTAATTTGGCTTAATAATATGGCTTCTTTGTTACAGTTTCCGGTTTTTTGGGATGTAGACAAGGCTTGCTGATAATAATTCAGGGCTTGTGGGTAATCTTGCAACTTTCGATAAATATCACCAATGTTGCTTAGAGTAGAAGTTTCACTGCTGCGATTACCAATAATTTGCCATAAGGATAATGCTTGATTATAAACATGTAAACTCTCAGGATACGCCCCTAAAGATGAGTAAACATCACCGAGAGTCGTTAAAGTATTTGCTTCTTCTGGACGAGTTTTAATCTGACGTTGAATATCTAACGCTTGATTGAGGAAATTAATCGCTTCTTGTTTTTTACCTTGCTTTTTTAGAATATCAGCAATATAGCTAAGTGTGTCTGCTTCCTTGGGTTTACCACCCATGATTCGTCTCAGCTTTAGTGCTTGTTGATAAACTTCAATGGCTTTTGTATATTCCCCGATTCTGTAATATTCATCACCAAGAGGTGTCAAAAAATCCGCTTCAGCGCTAAGAATTTCTCGCGTGCGCCATTTTTGAGCTTTTTGTTTGAAGTCTTCGATAAGATTGGTATTAGCTGGGTCAGAATTAGGGGTTGCTGATTGATTTGAGGAATTCTTTGGTTGCTCAATCTTGGGAGGCTTTTTTAATGATGCTAATTTATCTGTACAAATTGAGCTTGCTAACCCGAAGTAAGCTAAATTTGAAATGCTTGTGTCTCTTTTAAATTCTGGGTCGAGAGTATTAGCTTGCTTAAGCATTTCAAGGCTTTTGTTTATTTCACCTAATTGGGTATAAGAACCAGCAATATATTCAAGTATTCCAGCTTGTTGGAGAACATCGCCTTTTTCTTTCCAAAAAGCCAAAACTTGGTTGTAAGAATCCAGCGCTTTCTGTTTTTCGCCTAATTGATTACCGTAAATCAGCCCAATATTCTTTAAAGTGCTAGGTAGTAAATCGGGAGGTTCAGGCAACAGTGATGGAACTTGCCGATAATTATCGATAGCTTTTTGATATTCTCCCAATTTCTCATAAGTCAGGGCAAGTAAATTAATGGCTGTTCCTTCACAGTCCTTATCCCCTAAAGCTTGACAAATAGGTAGTGCCTTCTGAGCATATCCCAAAGCTTTGGGATATTCTCCTCGAAACCAGTAAAATAGAGCAATTGTATTAAGTATTTTGGCTTCTTTTTTGCGATCTTTTGCTAAACGCCAATATTTTAGGGCTTCTTCCCATTTAGCAATGACTTGAGTAATTGGTGTAGTCCCTACTTTTAACTTTTCGGCTTCTGCTTCTGCTTTTTGTGCTGCTGCGCGGTTGCTGTCTGGGGTATTATTTTGAGTTATCTTTTGTGGGGTTGGGTTTGTAAGTGTTGGTTTGGGATAGCCGTTGGCAGTTTCTGAATACGAAAATAGAAACAGCGATAAAATTAACCCCTTCAAGAGCAGTTGGGGCATGTTTGTATTCATAATTTTGAGAGATGTCATCAGGGAAACATAGTTAAACCGAAAGTCCATACTTAAACTCCTAAAGTATTTTGAAATATGCAAATTACGCTCAAACTCTTGATTGCGAACCGTTCAATTGCTGCTGTAGTCTCCGTACTTGTTCTTCATCTCCCAAAATGCGATAGCTAGCTATAGCAGCTTTGTATCTCTGTAATGCTTGCTGCGACTACCTTAGAGTTTATTGATTTCCTCTAAGCTGGCTTGGATAGTTGACTGCGCTTCCAGATTTTTTTCAGTCTGAGCAAATTTGAGTGCTGTTAAATACCGTTCCTTCCCTAACAGATTTAAACCGATGTGCTGGTAGATACTTCCTAATAGCTGGTAAACAGCCGTTGTTTTGCTGCCACCTTTTACCAATTTTTCTAATACATCAATTGCATCTGCATTCAAATCTCTACTTCTATACAGATGTGCTAAGGCAAGATTTTTTGACTCATTGTTTAATGGTTGCTTTTGCAATTGTGCTATGTCAGTTTTGACTTGCCGAATATCAGAGTCACTCAACACAATAAATGTAGGGTCGTCATCTATATCTTTTGTGGATACACCATTATTAGCAGTAATAACGACATCATAAAAAACACCAAGTTTTAGAGGTGACTTTCCAGAATAAATAACCATCGGCTGGCTAACATTCGTAGTCCAATTAACTTCTCCCCCAGAAATTTGTACTCGAAAGCCAGTAGCACCTTTAACAGGATTCCAACTCAAAGTAGGTTGCTGAGTTAAAATAGCTGTATTTCGAGGACTAATAAGATAGGGTATCCTGGAGTCATTTCCATTACGGGTGCCACTGGTATTGCTTCCTGGTCTAATAAGAACTGTTCTATTTGTAGATTGACAGCCCTTGCCAAGCTCAAATTCTCCTTTCGATTTAGGATTCCAAACCGATAAGTTATTACAAACAACTTTCACTGACGCACCTTGTGCCAACCGCAATTTATCCGCAGGATTTAGAAAGTCTCCTGGGTATGCTGGCTGATAATTCTTTCGGACAGCACGTAAAATTTCAACTTTCCCCTTTACCTCAGAAATAAAATTTAGCCTCTGTTCTTGTGCTAACGCAGGTGTCGATAAACTAACCCAAAATATACCAAAAAATATTCCAATAAACCTATTCAATTTTTGCGATTGTTGCATTATTTACCTGCTTCACGTACTTTTGATTTAGATAACTTTTCTTTGGCAAGATGCAGCCAGGTGTCTTCATCAACATCAAATCTGGAACCGAACTGACTGCATTGCCACCATTCTTCCAAGGCTGTTGACTGTTTTAGCTTCTCCAAGGCTTGTGCTAACAAGCAATGTGCTGCATCAGGATTGGAGATGTAATTTTTTGCGTTTGGGTTCCCAGCGATACTTATGGCTGCTTGCAAGGTTTGTTGTGCTTCTTCATACCTGCCTTGTTGCAACCTTGCCCATCCCAGATTTTTAAACAAACTATACTTAATTTCTGGGGTGCTGTTTTTCTCCTCAGCCAGCACTAAACCTTTCGCTAGTAAAACCGCAGCCTGGGGATACTTTTTTTCTTGGATGTACAAGCGACCAAGATTGTTATAAGCTTGCGGTAGTTCATCTGCTACTGCTACTTGATACTGCTTTTTGGCTTTATCAAACTCCAGCCAATCTTCGTAAAGATTACCCAGATTGTAATGCGCTTCGATATTATCTTCATCTAAAGAAATTGCTCGCTGATAATCCTTTTCTGCCGAACCTAAATCGCCTTTTCGATAATTTTTCAACCCATTGCTGTTGTATATTTTTGACACTGACGGTAGAGCAAACCAAAAGCTTATAAGAATTGCAAACATTATTCCCGTTGAAGCCAATTTTGCCTCTTGTTGATAATGTTTGGGAATCTTCAGTTTTTCCAGTAACTTCTCAAACCCTTCTTCACCTGCTTTCGTGAGTTCGCTACTAGCCTGTAGTAAAGCGAGGATACTTGGTAAAGTCACAGCTGCAACACCCAGTAATTCTACTCCACTCCCACTAAGAAAGCGAGTAGCAATATTAACTAGTAAACTGAGGTTCGCAGTCCAACCAATAACCGAGAGTGATTTCCACAGCCAATCCAACTTCTCCCAAGGGTGTGGAGGTACGATAGTTTCCAGCTTCCACCACCAAGCTTCTGTACTTGGTTGCACACTTTCTCGCCACTCAGCAAATTGCTTGTCTGTTTTAGCATTGATAACTTTGCTAATTAGTGGCGCTTTTTCTCTGAGGATAGTATCTAACTCAATAACTTTCTGCAATCTACTGGTAGGGATGCTTTTCTGTTCTTTCAAAGCTATCTGCACTGCATCTCGCGTATTTAAAATTATTAGAGCTTCTTCAATCTCAATAGTCTTCCCAGTCTCTTTTAGACTTTGAAGTGCTGCTTCATAACGCTCCAAAGTTGTGTCTAACTGCATATTCATCATCTTGATTCAGAGCATTGTTATTAATAAAAACCTGAGTTCGACGTAAGAAAAAGCCTGAAAGACAGGTAGAAATGGAGTTTTATAAATGAAGATTAGATAATAGTGAGCGCCAGAGGTTCACGAGGAAAGAAATTTACTTCTGATAGTGAATTTAAATCTTCTGTCGTTAAATTTAATGATGGTTTTTTATCTTGATATGTATAAGCAATTAAACCAGCGATAACATTAACCATGAAATTCCCAACACTGCGGTGACGAGTGTGTTTAATTTGAGAAATATTTTTTAATTGATCATTGACCGTTTCTATAAGAGAACGCTTTCTCAATAAAATTTTATCGAGTAAAGGTATTAAACGATTTTTCATGTTTTTTTTAATAATTGTAATAAGTTGAAGATTTTGCTGAAAAAGAAGTTCAAATAATTGATGAGAAATATACCCTCGGTCTCCAAATAGTTTTCCAAACAAATTTTTGGTCATTTCTGGTACAGCTTTGCGGTCATCAACATTGGCAGGGGTGATCATATTGGTTTTCTGCCAGCATTTTCACGTCTTCCTCCCCTGTGATCCGGTTTTTGAGATTTTTCAGTACCCATCACCATAATGAATTCATCACAAATTCATTCTCCCACTTTGAGTGCCTAAATATGCATCAATACATCATATTCTCATTTATTAAAGCTTGTTGACATTAAGTTAAACGCTCGTGTGTTGCTTAATCCCTTACCCCCGTCTAATTCTCAGACTTTTTCTTACGTCGAACTCAGGTTGAGCGATCACTTCCGGATCAGATGGAGCTTCATGGATGGAGCGATGATGCACGCGCTGTCGAAAAAATTTTTAGGTAGGAAAAGCTTACCAAGCCCTTCGGGCAGGGAAGAGGGAACTCTTAACAGCAAGAAAAAACCTGCCCGAATTTTGGGAGTAGCGCCCCTAAATTTATTTATGAAAAAAAATAAAAACATTTTTTTTCATCGAGTAGGCGCAAGAAAAAATACGTCCTTGTACAAATCCCCTAATTTTAATTATGGGGATTTCCATGTTCCCTCTTGCCTGTTAAGAGTTCCCTTTTAATGGTTCATGAAATACTTTCAAAAAGACGAGTAAGCCAATACCATAATTACTTTCTACGATGTAAAACACCCTCAATGGTACGCAAAGAAATTTAGGTTTTCTTGCTGGCTTACAACCTACTTCGTAGTTTAATGTGGTCGGCTGTAACTACTTATACTACACCTCCAAATCACCTCTCATTGCAAGGTACTCGCCATCACAAAATTTAACTTTATTCCCAAATTATTAGCAGCAACTTCAACAAAACGTCTCCAAATTTACCGCATTTTACTTAAAGTTATTGCTCACAAAGCTGTAAGCGTAGACGCGAAGCGGCTTGTCGTCAGACAGCGCATAATTTATCAAACTAATCTGGAACTACAACACACCAATCAAGGTAAAAGCTGCCCAATCTGTGGGATTTGGGTATTTTTTCATAGTTGCTAGCATCGCATGACGCAAGGCAGCAGCTTTATCTGGGTTTTCACTGAGTTTTTGATAAAACTCTATCATTAAAAATGTTTTCTTTTGAAACCAAATATCCTACAGAGAACCAATAACACCAGAAACTTAAGCCAAAAAGAAAGAGCATGATAAATAAGCTAAGTAATATTACCCAATATTTATCTAGAGCTACAAATTCATCCAAGCGGACTCCAGAAAATATTATCAATTTGATACCAATTCTTTATGAAGCTGCGCTAAATAAAGCTTCAAGAATAAAGTCGTAAGACAAAAAGTCATAGAAGCAATATTGCAATCTACTGCGCCAACACTTACCTAATCAAGTTTTTTTCGCAAAAGTCCTATTCTCTAAGAATTTTAGATTATTCTCTGGCAGAAGTGATAAAAGAGGTTTATGTAGAGCGATTTTACAGCACTCGCTTGACAACTGGCGTAGCACGGGAGATCAAAAGCGGAAAGTAGTTTTGCCCTATCCCTCGTACAACTTCTTG
Organism: Nostoc sp.; assembly: GCF_036917775.1. Taxonomy (GTDB): domain Bacteria; phylum Cyanobacteriota; class Cyanobacteriia; order Cyanobacteriales; family Nostocaceae; genus Nostoc. Next base: position 3,066 of record NZ_JBALEQ010000142.1, on the reverse strand, counting down.
AATGTCCCGTTGTGGTGATATCTCCATTGAAACTGCAATCCAAAGACATTGGATGTCAATTTTCCAAAATTGTTTAGGGTATTCTCCCATACTCTGACTCCAAAACCTTCAACAATTTCAGTTCCACAGCAGTAAGATAAGGTCGATTCAGCTTACCCAACGACTGCAACAGACTTTTAACTGTCTCCTCCAGCCCACTCGAATACACCCCACTGATGCGATTGCAAATCACCCGCATCTGCTCACACTCGGCAGGCAGGTAATTGTAAGATTTGAGATGCTGCAAACCAACAGCGTACTCGCCACCCTAGGTTTTGACAGTGCATGATACCAGGGCAAAGTAATACATTTTTTCTGTAATATATTTTGTATTATAAAGGTAATATAAGTAAAGCTCTTATTCTTTCGTAACAAACTTGTGCCAGCTTGAACTTGATCGCCCTAAAAGGAGAGTGGGAATGAAAAAAGTAGCGGTGTTTGGCAATGCTGGAGGCGGTAAATCAACTCTAAGCAAAAGATTATCCCAAATTACTGATTTACCACTTCACATCTTGGACAAGATTAAATATCAATCAGGGGGAACTGAGGTTCCACATGAAGATTATAGGCGCGTCCATCAGCAAATTTTAGCTACTGACCGATGGATTATTGACGGGTTTGGCTGCATGGAAACTCTCTGGCTAAGACTGAACGAGGCAGATACTCTAATTTTTGTCGATCTACCTCTATATGTGCATGGATGGCTGGTAACTAAACGATTTATTACAGGTTACTTTAAACCGCCATCAGGCTGGCCTGACAATAGTCCAATATTGAGGAGTTCGCTTAATAGCTACCGCGTACTTTGGCTATGTCACAAATATTTGACACCAAAATATCGTGAGTATATCGAGCAGGCTCAAAGCATGAAAAATGTTTATCATATTCGCTCGACTAAAGAAATTTCGCAATTCTTTGAATTAATTAAGTGCCAGACTAATTTAAAAGATGGTGCATAAATCTATGGAAATCAGATTTTTAAACACCCAAGATGTCGTCGTTTACCGCGAACTACGTTTGCAAGCATTGAGAGACTCGCCCACAGCATTTGCTTCCAGTTATGAGGAGGAATCCCGTTTTTCTTTGGCCGACTTTGCTGCCAGACTTCGCCCTCACGATAATTCTGCTAACGGGATTTTCGGTGCTTTTAGCGACACGGACAAACTTATTGGTATGCTCGGCTTCTCACGCGAGAACCGTTTGAAGCGTGTTCACATTGGTTCTCTCTGGAGTATGTATGTTTTACCTGAGAATCGAGGGCGAGGTGTTGGAGCCGCGCTTCTTGATGAGGCATTATCCCATGCTCGACGGCTTAATGGTCTGCGACAGATCGTTCTCACGGTCACTACAAACAATTTACCAGCCGCCTCTCTTTATAGCTCACGGGGTTTTGAGCGTTTCGGTTTTGAGCGTAATGCTTTATTTATTGATGGTAGATATTTTGATGAGGAGCATCTGGCATTACACTTCAACCATGATGCCTAACGAGAACCTGTTGCACACTTACTATATAAAAACGACCATAATTCTTAAAACTTTATCTCGTTCCCATATTCCAACTCCACAACACTCAACAATTTCTCTTCCACAGCAGTAAGATAAGGCCGATTTACCTTCCCCAACAACTGCAACAGACTTTTGACTGTCTCCTCTAACGAATCGGAATACACCCCACTGATGCGATCGCAAATCACCTGCATCTGCTCACATTCAGCAGGCAGGTAATTGTAAGATTTGAGGTGCTGTAACCTAATGGTGTACTCGCCATCCCACATTTTCACGGTGCAACTAAACTCGTTTACTGCGCTGACAATCCCCCAGCAGCCACCCTTGCCTCTGAGTTCCGGGTTGTCCTTAGCAAAAATTTGGCAGACTTCGCCTAACTGGTGGGTGTTTGGTAATACTTTCGTCCTTTCAATTATGCGTTGCACTATGTCTTACTTATAAGACGCTGAACTTGGACAGATACATCAGGAAACTTTAGGGGTGAAATAGTACCTGTGGTTAATGTCAGTTCGGTTTTGTATTCCCCATTTTTTAGGTCACGAAATACTTTTAACTGCGGAGTCTTCAGGTTGACAACCCAGTATTCAACAATACCAGCCTCAGCATAAATGTCTTTTTTCTCACCTAAATCTTTGCTCAGGGTGGCTTTGGAAAATTCAATAACCCAAAAGATATCTTCTGGGTAAGGATGGTGTTCTAAGTAGACCTCACCTAAAGGTTTGACAATCGCAACATCGGGAGCAGGTTCTGAATCGTTGGGTAAGGTAATCGGTTTGGCATCGCGGATTTTTACCCGTTCACCAAGCAGTGTACGAAGATAATCAGCTGCTTCTGTGTTGTAGTAGGCGTGAGGTTCTCGTTCTGGGGGCATAACAATCAGGTCGCCACGCAATAGTTCAATGGACTGGTCATCAAAGATACCTGCCTCTATTGCTTGGTGATAACGTTTAATTGTCCATTTATAGGTAGTTACGGTCATAACCATTATTTAGCTCAAAGCCAAATCTATCATCAATTCCATATTCTTTCTCAATCAAACCTAACACCTTCTCTTCTACCTCCGTCAAATACTTTCGCTTCAACTCCCCCAAGTACTTCAACACAGCACTTGGAGCATTTTCCAAATTTTCGCGGTTCTGCAATCTACTGATGCGTAAGCGTAGCCCAAAGCAGGCATCGCTTTTAGAGAAATGCCAGTTATCTACATCTTCTGAAATTCTATTGAGTTTTGTTAATTTCTAGCCAGTTGTAGCGTGGGAACTGAACTTTGTTGAGCGCTGTATGAATCATGTAGAGGGGTTCTACAGCACTCAACAAAACAACTGGCATAGCTGGATGTCAAGAAGCAGGAAGTTTTATTTTTTCCCTCGTACAATTTCTTCACTGTCCCGTTGTGTTGCTAACTCCATTGAAACTGCAATCCAAAAGACATCTCCAAAATAGTATCATTCTGTGATAAAAGAACATTAAAGAGTGATTTTGGTACAGGAGCATGAGCAATATACTGAATTACATTGAAGA